>JADJYF010000020.1 GCA_016719885.1 Pseudomonadota bacterium
GTGCCATGCACGTCGGCCAGGAACAGGGTATCGAAGAAACCTTCCTCGAGAATGCGCGCGAGGTCCATCCAGTAGTGGATGTCGCGATAGCCGTCCAGCGGACGATCCAGCGGATGTTTCCATTGGCCGATGGAGTGATGGCCGATGCAGCACTGGGTGAAGGCATTCATGTGGATGCGTTTGGCCATGACAGCATGTTCCAGGGCGGGGGGCGTGCAAGGCTAACGCGTCGGCCACGGCTTGGCCACGCTCGCGATCGAGCCGCCCGACGGCGGCACGGATGTCAGCCGGCTTCGGCCAGGAACTCGTCGGGGTTGGCCGCCGGACGCAGCACCGCCAGGTGCTGCAGCACCGCCGCCACGCGCGCGCGCAACTCGTCGCCGGGATGCTCGAAACGCAGCCCCACGCGGTACATGTCGATACCGCATTCCGACACCAGGGTCTGGTGCACCACGCGCGCGCGCAGGCTGAGACTGTGATGGGTATCGGCGCCGCTCAGCGTCACCAGCAGGGACTGATCGATTTCCAGCGGGTCGGGCACGGTCAACATCACGCCGCTCGGCGAGATGTCTTCCAGCACCGCACAGAATTCACCGCTGTCGCCGTATTCGATTTCGAGACGCTGCACCAGGCGCGCCTCGCTGCGACGCGCGTCGGGACTCGGGTTGGCGACCAGGATGTCGAGCACTTTCTCGAGCCGCTCCTCGTCGGCGGAAGTCATGCTGTCGAAACGCAGACCGTACTCGCTGGCGCCGTTGACGGTGGTGGTGCGCAACACCGTGGCGATGGTCGCGATGCGGTCGTTCTTGCCGATCGGCAGATGCAGGCGCACGCGCTGGCCAGCATGCAGGACCATGTCCTGGCAGCGCACCGAGGCGCCGCCCCAGGAAATATTGCGCAGCGTGGCCTTGCAGGTGTCCCCGCTGTCGACGAGCCCCAGCTCCACCGCCGCGCTGACGCTGATGCGCAGCTGCCGACGCTGCTCGCGGATGGCGGCCTGCGCTTCGTCTTCGGCCTGCGCGGCATCACGCGCGGCGCGTTGCGCCTGTTGCGCCTGCGCGGTCTGCTTCTGACGCACCAGCCGCAGCGCCTCGTCGAAACTGGAACGCACCGCGTCGCGCAGCCGCGCGGCCCCGGCGCTGTCGGTGGCAGGCGGCGCCTCCAGCGGAATGACGCCAAACTTCATGCGGTGCTGAGCGATACCCAGGGCCAGGATCTGCGCGCAAGCCGCCAGCTCTTCCTGGCTCAAGGCCGCGATGGCGCTATCGGACTCCTTGGCTGATATCGCCGCGCTGGCTTGCATGGACCGCTCCTGTGGGCACATCGGCGCGACTTGCGCCCTGTCCGACGCTGTAGCGGCCGGCGCGGAGCGGCCTTGACCGGCGCGCGGGCCTAGAGCTCGACGCTTTGGGCAAGACGCGAGGCGATCAATACACCCAGCAATCCGCCGCCCAGCGCCGCCGCGAATTCGCCATAGGCGCGCGTCTCGAGCGCCATGCTGGCCGCCACCACCGCGCCCAGCGCGAACACGATGGCCGCCGCGCGCGTACGCCGCGCGGGGGCAATGAACGCCGATACCACCACGATGACCAGGCCGGTCAATGCGGCACAGCCGACGATGATGGCGCGCTCCAGGGCAGGGAACCACGAGGCGGAGCAATAACTCGCCAGCAGCGCATCGGGCGGGCAGAAACGCAGCGCCTGGGAATGGATGGCGAGGCCGAGTGCCAACATGACGTACCACACCAGGATGGCGCTTGGCGCGACCGCCAGCCATCGGACCAGTGCGCGGCGCTTTTGTCGCAGGGTCAATTCCATCGTTCAGCCTCGTTCGTCACCCGGCGACAGGCCGGCGGGGCGCTACCATACACCAGGCGACGGCTTTCATGCCGGTCGCATGCGGGCGCGCTTCGCGACGTTGACGGCGCGCCTGCCGTCAGGGCGTGAGCACCACTTTACCGGTGTTGCGTCGCGCTTCCAGGTAGGCGTGGGCGGCACCGGCCTGCTCCAGCGGGAAGCTGCGATCGACATGCGGCCGTACCCAGCCGGCATCGACGCCGGCCAGCAGGACGGTCATCCAGCGCGCAATCTTGTCGACCTCGTGCCACAGGTGGCCGAGGTTCACGCCGAACACCGCGCGATTGGCGTTCATGAGTGGTATCGGGTTGAACCACGGCAGGCTCGCTGCCATCGCCAGCAGGCGCGCGACGCCCGGCAACTTCGATTCGGTGAGTGTCGATGCGCCGAACATCGCGAGGCGGCCGGTATGACGCAGGGCCGCGTAGCTCTTCTTCCAATGGCCGCCGCCCAGCGGATCGAGAACGAGCTCGACGCCACGGCCGTCGGTCACACGCGTCACTTCACGCCGCCAGTCTTCGCGGTTGTAGTCGATGGCGACATCGAGCCCACGCTCGCGCAGAAAGGCGTGCTTGCCGCCGCTGGCGGTACCGATGAGATGCGCGCCGATATGCCGCCCGATATCGATGGCCGCGAGCCCGACGCCGCCGCCGGCATTGTGTATCAACACCGTCTCGTCGGCGCTCAAGGCGCCCATCACCACCATCAGCTGCCAGGCCGTCAGGTAATTGACCGGCACCGCCGCCGCACCTGCGCGGCCGGCACCACCAGCGTATCGGCGTAACCATTGAAACGCGTCAGCGCCAGTACCTCGCGACCCAGCCACGCGGCGTCCGCCTGGGGCCCGACCGCATCGACCACACCCGCCACCTCGTAGCCGACCACGCACGGCAGTGTCGGCGCATCGGGATACAAACCCTGGCGTGCGAGGATGTCGGCAAAGTTGACGCCGCTGGCGCGCACGCGAATGCGAAGCTGGGTGTCGGTCGGCGTGGGGTCGGGCGCTTCGCGGACCTTGAGTACATCCGGGCCGCCGACTGCGGTGATGAAGACCTGGCGCGGGCCCCGCGATTATGCCGCGGGGGGGGGGCGAACTGAAGTCTGACCCACAACTGAAGTCTGACCCACAAGCGCTCGGCTATCCGAGAAACCCACCCAGGCGTTCGTAGGCGGCCAGAAAATCCTCCTGGAACTCCTGCATCACCGCGCGCACCGATTTGGCTTCGTTCATGAGGCCGACGCCCTGTCCCACCCAGTAGGTGGCGAGTTCCTGCGCGCCGGCATGACCGCCTTGCGCGAGCTTGTCGACGCGCGCCAGCGGCGGTTCGCTGATCAGGGACTGCAAGGGCATGGGCAGCGGCGACGGCGCGCCGGGCGCTTCCCAGGCCTGCGTCCACGACGAGCGCAATTGGCGCGACGGTTTGCCGGTGCGGCTCCTGGAGCGCACGGTGTCGCGCGAGGTCGCCTTCAGCATCTTGTCCTTGACCACCGGGTTGGTCTCGGCTTCGTGGGTCGTCAACCACACCGACGCCGTCCACGCACCGGCCGCGCCCATCGCCATGCACGCCGCCATCTGGCGACCGGTGACGATGCCACCGGCCGCGAGTATCGGCACCGGCCGCAAACCGGCGATCGCCTCCGCCACTTCCGGCACCAGCACCAAGGTCGAGACATCGCCGCAATGACCACCGGCCTCGCCGCCGGCCACCACCAGGATGTCGACCCCCGCTTCGACCTGCTTGACCGCGTGCTCGCGCGCGCCGACCAGCGCCGCCACCGGCACGCCGTGGCGTTTGCCGAGCTCCAGCATCAGGGGCGGCGGTACGCCGAGCGCGTTGGCGATGAGCTTGATGGGATGCTTGAACGCGACGTCGAGCAGATCGGCGGCGCCGGCCGGACGCAGGTTGCGTCCGATCTGCACCATGCGATCGCGCGCTTCGTCGAACGCGCCCGCCTCGATGCCGTGCCTGGCCAGCACTTCGTCGGCGAACGCGGTATGGCTCGCCGGCAGACCCGCGACCATCTGCCGCGCGTTCACCTCGTCGTGCTTGCCGAGCATCTTCTCCGGGATCAACAGATCGACGCCGTAGGGCTTGCCATCGACGTGGGCGTCTATCCACGCCAGTTCCTCTTCGAGCCGCTCGGGCGGCAAGGCGCCGGCGCCGAACACGCCCATGCCACCGGCGCGCGACACCGCCGCCACCACGTCACGGCAGTGACTGAACGCGAGCAGGGGAAACTCGATACCGAGCAGCGCGCAGATGGGTGAGTTCATGGCTTACTTGCCCTTGTACACGGCCGGGCGCTTTTCCATGAACGAGGCCGGCCCTTCCTTGGCGTCCTCGGTCTTGAACACCGGCGCCGAGATGCAGGTTTCAATCTTGAGCGCCTGCGCCTCCGGCACGCCCAGGCAGGCGCGCGCCGAGCGGCGGATGGCCTGTACGGCGATGGGGCCGTTGGCGGCTATCTTGTTGGCGATCTCCATGGCCTTGGCCAGCGGGTCGTCGACCACGTAATTGAGGAAGCCGCAGTTCAAGGCTTCTTCCGCGCTGATCAAATCGCCGGTCAGCAACAGCTCCATGGCGCGCGCATAGGGCAGTTGGCGCGGCAGGCGCACGGTCGAACCGCCGGCCGGGAAAATCGCCCATTTGACTTCCTGCACGCCGAAACGCGCGGCTGGCACCGCGACGCGAATGTCGGTGCCCTGCACGATCTCCATGCCACCGGCGATGGCATGACCCTGGATGGCCGCGATCACCGGCTTGACCACGTCGAAGTCGCGCAGCAGCGCTGCTTCGAAGATGTTCGGATCGGCGAGCACGCGCTCGTCCCACTCGTTCTCGGCCCGATGGTTGCCGGCGATCAGCGGCACCAGCTGGCCGAGGTCGGCGCCGGCGCAGAATACCGGGCCCTTGCCGGCCAGCACCGCCACCCGCACGTTGTTGTCGTCGCGCACCGCGCGCCACGCGTCGGCGAGGCGCGCCGCGACCTCGGGATTGATGGCGTTACGCGCCTCGGGACGATTGAGCGTGACGGTGGCAATGTGCCCTTGAACGGAATACTCGACGACGGACATGGAAGGCTCCCCGGATGATGGACGTGAGGGCCTAGTCTAACCGCGCCTCGCGAGCTTGCGCAGGGTTTTCCAGCGGGCAGCGCGGTCGATGCGGACGCCGCCGGGCTGTAATCGTCAACGGGCGATTGCTGTGGTACAAGCTCAAGAAACTGGATATCAAGTAACACCGCATGAGTCATCCGCCCCTTCCCGACTTCAACGCCGCGCACCTCGGCGTGACGCGCGCCACGCCGCCGTGGTTCGACTGGGCGCTGGCCCAGCCCTTCACTTCGCATTACGTGACGGTCGCCGATTGCCCGATCCATTACATGGTGTGGCCGGGCGACAACGCGCGCGCCAACCAGCGTGGCCTGTTGCTGGTGCACGGCGGCGGCGCGCACGCCAACTGGTGGCGCTTCATCGCGCCGTTCTTCACCCGCGATTTCCGCGTCGCGGCGCTCGACCTGTCCGGCATGGGCGACAGCGGCAAGCGCCCCGAGTACAACGCCAGCCTGCGCGCCGACGAGATGCGCGCGGTGCTCGGCGCCGCCGAACTCGGTGAGAAACCGTTCGTGGTCGGACATTCCTTCGGCGGCTACATGACCATGCGCTTCGGCGCCGCCTATGGCCACGAGGTGGGCGGCGCGGTGATCGTCGACACGCCCATCCGTCGTCCCGAAGGCGACGCGCCGCCCGCCATCGCCTCGCGCGCGCGCAGCCTGGAACGGCACTACCCGAGTTTCGAGCTTGGCCTCGAACGTTTTCGCCTGCTGCCGCAGCAACCCTGCGCCAACGACTACCTGGTGGAATTCATCGCGCGCCATTCACTGCGCGAAGACACCGCCGGCTGGACCTGGAAGTTCGACGTCAACACCATGACCGCGCGGCGCTGGGGCGAACCCTTCCACGAGCACCTGCAGGCGCTGGGCTGTCGCGCCGCGCTGATGTTCGGCCAGCACAGCGCGCTGGTCAGTCGCGACACCGCCGATTACATGTCGGAATTGATGGGCCCGCTGGCGCCCATCATCGAGATCCCCGAGGCCCAGCATCACCTGCTGCTCGATCAGCCGCTGGCGTTCGTGGCCGCGCTGCGCACGCTGCTGGCGAGCTGGCTGCGCGACGAAATCGTGGCCGCCGGCCAGCCCTGAATGGACGTCCACCCGCATCGCGGCGTCGATGAGCTGCTGCTCGGCAGCACGCAGGACGAGATCGCCGCGGCGCTGGGCGCGCCGGACCGCGAAGCGGAAGACGCGCACGAGGACGGCGAACTGTCGTCGGTATGGACCTACCGCATGCTGCGCCTGGAACTGTCCTTCGACTCGGACAACGATTTCCGGCTGTCCCATATCACCTCCTACCATCCCTACACGCTGGTGCGCGGTTTCAATCCCATGGGCCTGTCCGGCAAGCTGCTGCTGATGAAATACCCGCACCTCGATCTCGACGTCGAGGTAAGCCGCGACGAGAAGTACTACACCGACCGCGTGCTCGATCTCACCTTCGGCATCGCGCGCGCCAAGGTGGTGAGCGTGACGGTGTTTCCCGAGTACGATGAAAGCGGCGAAGTGGTGAAATGGCCGATGACGACGAATCTGTAGGTGCGAATTCATTCGCACATCGAAACGCGCGGCGAAGCGTCTGCGCCGGTCACCAGTGTGCGAATGAATTCGCACCTACAATGGAAAGTCGGCACACCAACCGAGGAGTAAGGCCATGCAAGTCGACGGCAGCTGCCACTGCGGCAGCATCGAGTACCGCGCCGAGATCGATCCCGAGCGCGTCATCGTCTGCCACTGCACCGATTGCCAGATCCTGTCCGGATCGGCGTTTCGCGTGGTGGCCTTCACCCGCGAGGACGCTTTCACACTGACGCGCGGCACGCCCAAGACCTACGTCAAGATTGCCGAGAGCGGGCGACAGCGCGAGCAGGGTTTCTGCGGGCATTGCGGCTCGGCCCTGTACGCCACCGCGCCGGGCGCGGGCCCCAAGGTCTATGGCCTGCGCGTCGGCACCCTGCGCCAGCGCGATCAGCTCAAGCCGGGCCGCCAGGTGTGGTGTCGCTCGGCGCAGGGTTGGCTGGGCGAGCTGTCGCAACTACCGGGCGTGGACGGCCAGCCTTGAGGCGCGGCCGCGCGCCGGCCGCGCTCACCACGGCTTGATGTCGCGGCTTTCCAGCTCACTGTCGGCACGTTCCACCGCGCGTACCAGCTGCGCATGCTCGAGCGCGCCTTCGCCCGAATGCAGGTAGAGCTTGGCATGCGCCAGCACGTCTTCGAGCAGCTTCACGCGCGCGTGCAGGTAGAGCGTGGTGCGGGCCAGGTGATGCTCGTCGTGCCCCTGCTCGCGCAGGCGCTGCGCCTCGTCGAGCGCACTTTCAATCTCGAGACCGCTAGGTTTCATGGGCGCCTCCGCGCGACTTCCCGCCAACGTTACAATACGCCCCAACGCGCCAGGCGCCATCCGTAGATCTGTAGAGGAACCCGACATCGCCAGGCCGACGACCCATGCGCAAACCCGCGACGGCACCGTGGTGGCGGTGTTCGGACGACGCTTCGAAGTGGAAACCGCCGGCGGCGAGCGCCTCGATTGCGTGACGCGTGGCAAGAAGCAGATAGCGGTGTGCGGCGACGAGGTGAGCGTGAGCCTCACCGGCGCCGGCAGCGCGGTCATCGAGCAGCTCGTGCCGCGTCGCAATTACCTCGAGCGCTCCGACGCCTTCAAGCGCAAGGGCATCGCCGCCAACGTCGACCAGGTGCTGGTGCTGGCGGCCGTCGAACCGCGCGCCTCGGAAGAATTCCTGACGCGCATCCTGTTGATAGCCGACGCCGCCGGGGTCACCACCCTGCTGGCGCTCAACAAGACCGATCTGCCGGGCGTCGACGCGGCGCGCGCGCGACTCACGCTGCTGATCGGCGCCGGCCACGAACTCATCGAATTCTCCGCACGTCCGCGGGACGGCATGGCGGCCAGCGCGCCGGCGGTGCTGCGCGCACGACTGGCGGGACGCCGCACGCTGCTGTGTGGTCAATCGGGCATGGGCAAGTCGAGCCTGGTCAATGCGCTGGTGCCCGACGCCGCCGCGGTGACCGGGGAACTGTCCAGCGCGCTGGGCAGCGGTCGCCACACCACGACGTTTTCACGGCTGTACCGCATCGACGCCCACACCACCCTCATTGACTGCCCGGGCATGCAGGAAGTCGGCATCCATCATCTGTCCCAGGCCGATCTCGCGCGCGGCTTTCGCGAGTTCGCGCCGTATCTCGGCCGCTGCCGCTTTTCCGATTGCCGCCACCTGCACGAGCCCGACTGTGCGCTGCGTGAACAGGTGGCCAAGGGCGGCATCGCCGCCGAGCGCCTCGCCTTGTTCCAGAAGCTGAACGCCGAGACCGGCGCCTGAGTCCGCGGCCATGAGTGGACGTCACCAGGCGCCGGGCGTATCGGCGCACCGTCTCGCCGCCATCCACAAGAAGGCGCAGCACCTGGCCCGCGCGCGTCGCGAGAAGGCCGGCTCGCCGCCGCACGCGGTCAGCCATCCGCGACGCGGCATCGCGCTGCGCTTCGAGCGCATGCGCCGTGCCGGCTTGGGCGCGATGGCCTCGTTCCTGGCGGTATTGGGCCCGGGCCTGCTGGCCGGGCTGTCGGATGACGACCCGGCAGGCATCACCACCTACTCGGTGCTCGGCACCGATCATGGCTATCGCCTGTTGTGGGTCATTCCGCTGTCGACGCTGCTGCTGATCCAGTTCCATCTCATCGCGGTGCGCATCGGCGCCGCCACTGGCAAGGGCTTCGTCGCCGCGATACGCCATCGCTACGGCCACGGTTGGGGCTATGCCGCCGTCATCGCGCTGCTGCTCACCAACTTCGGCACCATCTGCGCGGAGTACGCCGGCATCTCCGCCGCCGGTTCGCTGATCGGCATTCCAAGCTGGGTGAGCGCGCCGCTCGCGGGGCTGTTGATCTCGCTGATGGTGGTGCTCGGCTCCTTTCATCGCATCGAGCGCATCCTGCTGGTGATCTCGGCCACGCTGGCCTTGTACCTCGTCGATGGCGTGCTGGCCGCGCCGGACTGGTCCGCCGTGGCGCGCTACTCGCTGCTGCCGAGCGCGCCCGGCAGCGAAGGTGCGTGGGTGGCGGTGGCGGCGACGCTAGGCACCACGCTCGCGCCGTGGGGACTGGCCTTCATCCAGTCCTACGCGGTCGACAAGAAGATCACCGTGGCCAACCTGCGCTGGGAACGCCTGGACGTGATCGTGGGCTCGGTGTTGACCGGCGTCATCGGTCTCGCCATCGCGGTGGCCTGCGCCGCCACCCTGCACCGCGCCGGCGTGCATATCGAGAACGCCGCCGATGCGGCGGCCGCGCTCGAGCCGCTGGCGGGCGCCTTTGCCAAGCTCTTGTTCGGCGTGGGCCTGCTCGGCGCCTCGCTGCTGGCCGCCGCCATCGTGCCGCTCGCCACTGCCTATTCGATCGCCGAAGGCATGGGCGCGCAGGCCTCGCTGGATCTCGACTCACGGCATTTCCAGCTGTTCTATGCCGCCTTCATCGGCCTCACGGTGGCGGCGGTGAGCGTGGTGTCGATTCCCGGCCTGCCGCTGATCCCGCTGATCTATTCGAGCCAGGTGATCAACGCCGTGCTGTTGCCGCTGCATGCCATTGCGCTGCACCTGTTGGCGAAGGACGTGAGCATTGATGGGCGATGCGCGCTCGACGCGCCTGGCCATGCGCGCCGAGCAAGTGGGCATCGCGATCATCTGCGCCTGCGTGGTGGCCTTGGCGATGAGTTGGCTGAAAAGCCTGTAGGTGCGAATTCATTCGCACATTCAAAGGGTGCCCGGACCGTTAGGGCCAATGTCAGGCTGAAGCCTGACCCACATCGGGAAGCAGTACTCTTTGAGGGTCAGGCTTCAGCCTGACTCACACCGGGCAAATTCCACTTCTTTGTGTGCTCAGGCATCAGCCTGACCCACACCGGGAAGTCCATTCTTTGTGGGCCAGGCTTCAGCCTGAGCGCACACTTGTAGGTGCAAATTCGCTCTTCCGAAGGGTCAGGCTTCAGCCGACATGCAGGCAAAGCCGACCACTTTGGGGTCAGTTCTTTGCACACACCGGCAAATCGCTCTCTTTGTGGGTCGGGCTTCAGCCTGACATTCATTCAAGAATGGAAATGAATGACTGCCCGCGAGATTCGGCTCAGCGCCCCTGCTGCAGATCGTTCAAGGCGCGCAGGCTGTAGGTCTCGTCGAACGGCGCATGGATGGGCACGCCGTAGCGCGCGGCGATGTCCCGCAACTCGCCACCCTTGGTCAACGCCGCCAGCGCCGTGTCGATTTGCCCACGCAGGGCTTCATCGGCCTTGCGCGTCGCGAACGACAGGTTCCAGCGCACCGCCGCCGGCGGCTCGTAACCGGCGACGAAGCCGCAGGTCTTGTCCTTGTCGTTGTGCAGACGCCAGCCGGTGGTCGGCCCCCACAGCAGGGCGGCCTCGGTTTCGTGCTTGCGCAGACCCGCCAGCGCGTCGTCCAGGGAAAAGTAATTGCTGGGCGTGGCCTTCACCGACAGCGCCGCGAAATGCGCGACGGTCTGCGACTGGATGGCGACGCTCTTGCCACGCAGGGCGCGCAGGCGCTTCGGCGCACCGGCATCACAGCTCAGGAGTTCGAAGGCGGCGCCGTAATAGTTGTCACCCAGGGCCAGCTTGGGACTGTCGCGCAGCGTGTCGCCGGCCGGCCCCGGCATGCTCAGAATGACATCGCAGGCGCCCTTGGCGAGCTTGCGCAGCGGGAAATCACTGTCGTCGATCTCGTCGATGTGCGGGTTGTTGTCCGTCCACACCAGTTCGAGCGGACGCGCGAGCCGGGCCGCCAGCGCCTTAGCGGTATCGAGATCGAAACCACGTTCATCGTCGCGCGTCGAATACGGCGCGTTGTGTGACAACAGGCAGACCTTGAGCGGCGCCATGTCGGCCGCCGCGGCCGCGCCGGCGGCCAGCATCGCCAACGCCGCCAGCGTGCATCGAGAGCCATTGCGACCGGCCATCACGCCGGTCGCCGTCGTCCGCCGCGACACGCCTACTTGCTGGCCGGCAGTGCGAACACCACCAGCGCGCTGCCGGGAGTGTCCAGCGTCGGCTGGCCGATGATCGAGACCGCGATACCGCCGCCGCCGCTCGGCAGCGCGACATACTGGCGACCATCCATCTTCCAGGTCACGGGCTGACCGCGCACCGCCGAACCGGTCTGGAATTTCCACAACAGCTCGCCGCTCGCCTCGTCCAACGCCATCGCATAGCCGGTCTGGTTGCCGGTGAACACCAGGCCGCCACCCGTCACCAGCGCGCCGCCGACCATCGGGTAGTCATCCTTGTAGCGCCACTTGATCTTGCCGGTATTGGGCTCGATGGCCGTCACCGTGCCCCACGAGGACTGGTCCTCGCCCTCGGTCACGCCCGGACCGCCGCCCCAGTAAGGCGTGCCATTCACGAACACCGAGGCTTCCTTCTCCATCTTGCCGCAGGCCTCGACCACCGGAATGTAAAGGGTCTTGCTCTGTTGGCTGTAAGCGTAGGTATAGGAACCGTTGTTGCCGCCGACGTTGCCGGGGCAGATGAAATTGGGATTGCCACCCGCCATCGGCACGTATTTCTCATCGACCGTCGGACGGCCGTTGGCATCCAGGCCCTTGGACCAGTTGAGGCGCTCGGTGTACTGACTGCCCTTGATGAACTTGCCGGTGGCGGCGTCGAGCACGTAGACATAGCCATTGCGGTTGGCCTGCATGACCACGTGCTGGCTCTTGCCGTCGATGTCGATGTCGCCTACCACCACGCCGTTGGTGGCGTCGTAGTCCCACACGTCATGGGGCGTGAACTGGAAATGCCATTTCAGTTCACCGCTGGCCGGGTCCAGCGCCAGCAGGGAATTGGTGTAGAGGTTGTCGCCGAGACGGGTGTCGCCGTTCCAGTCGGGCGAAGGGTTGCCGGTCGGCCACAGTACGAGATTGGTCTTGGCATCGTAGGTGCCGGTATTCCACGGCGGGCCGCCGCCGGTCTTCCACGAATCGCCGGCCCAGGTCTCGACGCCCTTCTCGCCGGCGCTCGGCACCGTGTAACGGCGCCACACGCGCTTGCCGGTCTTCTGATCGTAGGCATCGATGAAACCGCGCGCGCCGTATTCACCACCGGCGCTGCCAACCATTACGACATCTTTCACCACCAGCGGCGCACCGGTCGCGCTGTGACCGTTCTTGTAGTCGTCCAGCACCACGTTCCACAGCACTTTGCCGTCGGCACGATTGAAGGCAACCAAGCGCGCGTCCAGCGTCGCCATGTACAAGGTGTTGCCGGCGATCGCTACGCCGCGATTGGTCGGGCCACAGCAGATGCGCAGGTCGCTCGGCATCTGGTGTTCGTAATGCCACAGCGTCTCGCCGCTCCTGGCATCCAGCGCGTACAGATTGTTGTAGGCGGCGGTCAGGTACAGCACGCCGTCGGCGACGATCGGCGCCGCCTCGAGCTGACCGGCGACGCCGGTCTGGAAGATCCAGGCCGGCGCGAGGTTCTTGACGTTGGCGCGGTTGATATCGGCCAGCGGGCTGTAACGGCCATTGTCGTAGCTGCCGCCGTACATCACCCAGCCGCTGTCGTCGGCGGTGCCCTTGGCAAGGCGCTCGGGCGTGACGGCGGTCAACGGGCGGGCGGCGGGTTTGGCGTCTTCGGCCAGCGTCGGGCCGGCCAGCAGCGCGAGTGAAATGCCGAGCGCGAGTGCGCTGTGCTTGTGGTTCATTGTCGAACTCCCCTAGTGTCGAGAAATCTTGTTTTGATGCTGCGGACGATCCTGTCTCGCCTTTCCCTGTGGGTCAGACACGCGGAGTCATGACTACAATGTCAGACTGAAGTCTGACCCACAAAAGGAATTCCTGTTACAACGGCGAATCGAGATCGAACTTCGGCGCGCGTTTCTCGCGATGCGACTTCACGCCTTCGCGCGCTTCCTCGGTGGTGAAGCCCAGCATCTCCAGCGCCGTCGAGGCGTCGAACGCGGGGCCGGCCATGCGATACCAGTTGTTGAGCGCATACTTGGTCCAGCGCGTCGCCATCGGCGCGCTGTCGCGCAGTTTTTCCGCGATCGCCAGCGCGCGGTCCTGCAGCTCCTCGTCGGCCACGCACAGCGACACCATGCCGATGCGCTCGGCCTCTTCGCCGTTCATCGGTTCGCACAGCAGCAGATGGTACTTGGCCTTGGCCATGCCGCACAGCAGCGGCCAGTTGATGACGGCCGAATCGCCGGCCGCCACGCCGAGACGGGTGTGACCGTCGACGATGCGCGCCGATTTGCCGGCCACGGAAATGTCGGCCAGGAGGCCGGCGACGAGGCCGGCGCCGACCGCCGCGCCGTTGATGGCGGACACTATCGGCTTGGAACAGTTGATGACGTTGTAGACGAGGTCGCGCGCTTCCTTCCAGATGCGCGCGCGGACCTTGGCATCGTCGAGCATCTTCTCGATCATGCCGAAGTCACCGCCGGCCGAGAACGCGCGGCCCTTGCCGGTCAGGATGGCGACGCTCACCTCGGGGTCTTCGTCGATGTCGCGCCAGATGTAGGTCAGCTCGCGATGTCCCTGCTCGTCCAGGGAGTTCAAGGTATCGGGCTTGTTGAAAGTGATGCGCAACACGCGCGGCGCCGGCGAGTCGATGTCCAGCGCCTTGTACTTCGAATAACGTTCGAGCATGGGAAATCCTTGGTCTTGGGTCGGGTGGGCCACTCACCAGACGGTGGCGCACGGCCATCCTAACCCAGGCCGCGCGATTGAGAAATTGCGCGCGGGCGTGGCGCCGCCCAAGTCGACAAGCGCGGTACTTGGCGCGCGCGCAATGCCCGTCCATGATGCCGCCCGGGGGGATCACACCGTGCAGGAACATCTGCGTTTCGACCTCTTGGCCTGGGCCACCGCCGTCGCGCTCGGCGTGCTGGTGTGGCACTGGCGCCTGCGTGCCACCCTGGCGCGCCTGCGCGCGCGCGTCGGCGGCGGCTACTTCGTCGCGCTGACGTGCGGCAGCCTGCTCGGCGCCTACGCCTTCGGCAGCCTCAACCTTCACCTGTCGGGCGTGACCTTGCCCGGCCGCAGCATCCTCGGTGCACTGGTCGGCGCCATCAGCGCCGTCGAAATCTACAAGTATCGCCACGGCATCCGTGGCTCGACCGGCATCATCTTCGCCGCGCCGCTGGCCGCCGCCATCGCCGTCGGCCGCATCGGCTGCTTCCGCGCCGGACTCATCGATCACACCCACGGCGTCGCCACCATGCTGCCATGGGGCCACGACTTCGGCGACGGCATTGCACGTCACCCGGTGCAGCTCTACGAGTCGGCAAGCATGGCCCTGGTGCTGGCGGCGCTGCTGCTGGGCTTCGCGCGGCGTTCGGCGTGGATGCTCAGCCACGGCTTTTATCTCGTGGTCGGCGCCTACGGCGCACAGCGCTTTGCCTGGGAATTTCTCAAGCCCTATGCGCGCGTGCTGGGGCCTTTCAATCTCTTTCACCTGCTGGCGGCGCTGCTGTGCGCCTACGCAATATTCATGGCACGTGGTGCAAGCGATGGCAGAACGTAGCAGCAACAATCATCTCTTCTACGGCCAGACCAGCTCGCTGTGCGAGCAGTGCCTGCAACTGGTGCCGACCAAGATCCTGATCGAGGACGACGCGGTGTGGTACCACAAGCGTTGCGCCGAGCACGGCACGCACAAGACCCTCATCGCCACCGACGTGGCCTATTACCGCCACACCCATGACTACCTGAAAGCCGGCGAGCGGCCCCATAGCCGCCAGACCCTCACCGAGCGCGGCTGCCCCTGGGATTGCGGCCTGTGTCCCGATCACGAGCAGCACAGTTGCGTCGGCATCGTCGAAATCACCGAGCAGTGCAACCTGCGCTGCCCGGTATGCTTCGCCGACTCGGCGCCCGGCCACGGCAGTCACCGCACGCTGGCGCAGGTGGAATACATGCTCGATGCGCTGGTCGCTTCCGAGGGCACGCCCGACGTCGTGCAGATCTCGGGCGGCGAGCCGAGCATCCATCCCGACATCCTCGCCATCCTGCGCATGGCGCGCGCCAAGCCCATCAAGCACCTGATGCTGAACACCAACGGCGTGCGCCTGGCGCGCGAACCCGAGTTCGTCGCGGCCTTGACCGAGTTCAAGCCGGGCTTCGAGGTCTACCTGCAGTTCGACGCGCTGGACGACCAGGCCTTGCAGGATATCCGCGGCGCGGATCTCGCCGCCACGCGTTTGCAGGCCCTGCAACATCTCGAAGCGCACGACATCTCGACCACCCTGGTGGTGACCGTCAAGGGCGGCGTCAACGACAGCGGGCTGTGGCGCATCGTCGAAACGGCCCTGCGTTACCGCTGCGTGCGCGGCGTGACGTTTCAACCGGTGCAGGACGCCGGCCGCAACCCGCGCTTCGACAAGCAGCGCCACCGCAGCCTGCTCACCGACATCCGCCGCCAACTCATCACCGACTCCGGCGTGTTCGGCGAGGACGACCTGTTGCCCTTGCCGTGCAACCCGGAATACATCGCCATCGGTTATGCGCTGCGCAACGGGCGCACTCTTACGCCCATCACGCGCTTCATTCCCAAGCAGGAATTCGTCGGCACGGCGCCGGCCAGCATCGCCTTCGAACGCGACCCGCGATTGAAGCAGCGCCTGTTCGAAGTGCTGTCGCTGTCGGGCGGCGCACTCAACACCGGCGAACGCTTACAGCAACTGTTGTGCTGCCTGCCAGAACTGCCGACGCCGGCCGAGCTGCGCTACGAACACGTGTTCCGCATCACCATCGTGCAGTTCATGGACCGCTTCAATTTCTGCGTGGGCGGCGTGAAGCGCTCGTGCATACACATCGTGCATACGGACGGGCGCATCATCCCCTTCGATACCTACAATCTTCTTCTACCGCGACCTGCCGGCCGGCGCCGACCCGCGCCCTGCTATGCGCACCAAGGGAGACGCCTGATGCCCTACCACCAACCACCGCCCGCGGCGGCGGATTCCTGCGCGGCATGGCGATGACCATCGGCATCTTGATCATGACCGGCTCGGGCCTGTGCAGCGCCGGCTTCCTGGTATCGACCGTCGCCGACATGCTGACCGACAGCGCCGGTTACCGATTGATGGACTTCGGCATGGTGCTCGGCATGATCGCGGTGTGGGGCGGCGTGCCGTTTTTGTTTGGCTGGCTGATTTGGCGGGCTACGCGGCGGAAGTAGCCGTTCACCGCGCACTGCGCCTCACTGGCTGCGCAAGCCGGCTGCGACGTCGCGAAACGAGGCAAGTGCTGCTTCCAGATGGTCGATGATCTCCTGCTGCAAGATGTCCGGCGGCGGCAGGTCGTCGAGGTTGTCGAGGCTGTCGTCTTTCAGCCAGAAGATATCGAGGCTGGCCTTGTCGCGGGCCATCAGTTCTTCGTAGCTGAAGCACCGGAAGCGCTCGGTGGCGACGCGCTCGTGGCGGTTGTCCGGGTGGTAACAGGTGATGAAATCCTTGAGGTCGTCAACCTTCAGCGTGCGCGTCTTGAGAGTGAAGTGCTTGTTGGTGCGCAGGTCGTAGAACCACACGTCCTTGGTGTGAATGCTGCCGTCCTTGGGACGTGCATCGAAAAACACCACGTTGGCCTTCACTCCCTGGGCGTAGAAGATGCCGGTAGGTAATCTCAGCACGGTGTGCACATCGCAGGTTTCCAGCAGCTTGCGGCGAATCTTCTCGCCCGCGCCGCCTTCAAACAGCACGTTGTCCGGCAACACCACCGCCGCCTGCCCGTCCACCTTCAGCATGCTGACGATGTGCTGCAAGAAATTGAGCTGCTTGTTGGAGGTGGTTTCCCAAAAGTCCTGGCGCTCGTAGGTCAAGGCGTCGCGGTCTTCCTCGCCTTCTTCGTTGGTGATGGTCATGCTGCTCTTCTTGCCGAAAGGCGGATTGGCCAGCACGTAGTCCACTTTCTGTTTCGGCTCGGCAATCAGGGCATCGGAGCGCGCCACCGAGGGCTCGCCGTCGAGCTCGCCGATGTTGTGCAGGAACAGGTTCATCAAGCACATGCGGCGCGTGTTCGGCACGATTTCGTTGCCGTGAAAGGTCCGGTCGCGCAGGAATTCCTTCTGGCGCTTGTCGAGCCGCACACCGTCGCGCGTCAGCCATTGGTAGGCGCCAAGGAAGAAGCCGCCGGTTCCACAGGCCGGGTCGGCTATGGTCTTCATCGGCGCTGGCCGCACGCAGGCCACCATCGCTTCAATCAGTGCGCGCGGCGTGAAGTACTGGCCCGCGCCGCTCTTGGTGTCTTCGGCGTTCTTCTGCAGCAGGCCTTCGTAGAGATCGCCCTTGGTGTCGGCATCCAGGCTGATCCAGTTCTCGGCATCGATCATCTGCACCAGGCGTGAAAGCTTGGCCGGGTCTTGAATCTTGTTCTGCGCCTTGAAGAAGATCGCGCCCAGCATGCCGCTCTCCTGGCCGAGCCGGTGCAGGGTGGCGAGATAGTGCGCCTCCAAGGGCTCACCAACCTTGGAGGTCAGGCTCGGCCAGTCGTAGCCCTTGGGCACATGGGTATCGCGCTGGTAGGGCGGCTGTGCGTATTCATGGGCGAGCTTGAGAAACAAAAGGTAAGTGAGCTGTTCCAGGTAGTCGCCGTAGCCGACGCCGTCATCGCGCAGGGTATGGCAGAAATTCCAGACTTTCTGCACTAGCGAAGAAGTATTCATGGGGTCGTTGTGCCGAGCATCGCTTGCCGATGGCCAAGGTGAGAAACCGGCGTCATTCCTTGTCTCCGTAGCCGGCGGGCCGCTCCTGCACGCCCGGGCGTAGCGCCTCGGCCGGCGGAGTGACGAGCTCCGTCACGCCGCCGCGACTGATGACAAGGGCGGTGCCGGTACGCGCCGCCAGCTCGCGCGCTCGCCGCGCCGCACGCTGCAGGGCCGGCAGCGACAGCCTGAGATCTGCGTCGCGCGCCGACTCTATCGGTGCATCGTTCATGGTTTCTCACTCCAATCGATCAGGCGCGGGGCAGCGCCCGCGTTGTCATACAGCGCCCATGCATCCACCAGGGGCGCATAGAGCCGCTCGAAGTTGCGCAAGCCGGCACCGAAGCGGCGACGAATCGTCGGCTCGGGAATGTCGTGCCCGCCCTGGCGCACCCGCTGCGCGACCCGCGCGATCGCCTCTTCCGCCGAGTCGAGCCGCAGGAAGATCAGCTTGACGCGATAACCGGCCGCCTGCCACAGAGCAATGTGCGAAACATAACCGCGCCCCGCAAGCGTGGTCTCGAAGGCAAAGCTCTCGCCGGCCGCAAAGTGTCGTTCGAGCTCCCGTAGCATCAGGCGCCCCGCTTGCAGCGCCGCACTGTCCGGCGCGAACGGCGCGAGGCCGGCAGCGATGAGATCGGCATTCACGAACACCGGGCACCCCGCCTCGTTGGGCAGGAACTCGCGCGCGAAAGTCGTTTTGCCGGCGCCGTTGGGGCCGGCGATGATGATGACTTTGCGCGGCTCCGTCATGGTTACGCCGATGTGGTGACGCGGCCGAGGCATCGAGAACGGTGCGCGGCGACGCCGGATGAGCCGGCAGTTCGATGTCCCTGCACGTAGCTCTGCTCATCCGGCTTTCCGGGCCGGGCGGCCTCGGGTCTTTTTATCCCCAGCCCGCGCGGCACGCTCGGCGCGGATACGCTCCAGCAGCACGCTGGCCGGTTCGTCGTTGGGGTCTTGTGGCACGAGTTCACCGGCGAAGGCAGCGCGCAGGATGTTTTGGCGTTGGGCGGTGGTTTGTTTGAGGGCTAGGTCGATGGCTCGTTGCTCCTCGACTGATCGAAAATACCATCCAATCGAGCAACAATTTCGTCCTGCTCAATCGAGGCGGAACCGGGACAAACGGCACCCTCGCCAAGGTGTTCGAGATTGATGTTCTTTTGCCCTCATTGGAGCCTCTCCCAGCGTCTGAGCTCCGAGATGCGCATGATAAGCTCAACGAATCGCCGAAACATCACCGTTGCCGCCGAATCCAACGACGCTGTCGGGAATGCAAGCGTCTATCGCAAGAATCGCGGCCTCCCATGTTTGCCGCGATCTGATGACATCGCCCGCAGGCACAGTCTGCTTTTCGATAACCACCTACTGCAAGAATCACGTCGCGAATGAATGTGTCTGCATGACGAATGTATCCGTCTGCGCAAACGGAAAGGGGCCTCCGAATAAATGCGGCGCATTGCGGGCTAGGTGCGACGTCCGGTCTCGCCAACCGACCTGATCCAAACTCGCCCACACCCACCCCTCCGGCAATGCCGGCAACCCGGTGGTATCCGGCTGCACAGGCTCAGGATACTTCTGCTGCCAACCGGGCGGCGGCGCCTTGCCCTGCTCTTCGAACCTGGCCAACTGCTTCGCTTCCCACCGAAGCCGACGCTCGACAAGAATCCGCCGCAACAGCTCCTCTCCCCTCTCCCCTAGGCCCTCTCCGGGGCCCTCTCCCCTCGTTCCCCTCTCCCCCTGGGGGAGAGGGGCTAGGGGAGAGGGCCCAGAGGGTCTTGGAGGCTCCTCCTCCAATCCCCTCAAAATCCTCTCCAACACCGCCTCCCTCTGCCCCGTCCATTCATTGTTCCAAAACCGCAGCACGCGAAAGCCCTGCGAGCGCAGCCACGCATCACGCTGCTCATCATGGGCGGCGCGCTCCATGTGCTGGCTGCCATCGAGTTCGACTACGAGCTTGCGCGCCAGGCATACGAAGTCGACGATGTAGCGGCCGATGGGTTGCTGGCGACGAAACTTGTAGCCGGCGAAACGCTTGGCGCGGAGGTGTTGCCAGAGGGCGTGCTCCGTGGGGGTTTGCTCGCGGCGGAGGGCTTTGGCGCGGTTTGTCAGCCAGGGGCGACCCTCTCTCGGGCCCTCTCAATCCCTCTCCCCCCCCTCGCACAGGGCTGAGAGGGGAGAGGGGTATTCAGACGGTTCGCGGCTCGCCATTCGGCGGTGAGGGCGCCTTCCACGGCGGACTTCAGCAGGGACTGGCGGTATTGGGTGAGTTTCTTCTGGGCGGCCTTGAGTTCGGCCACGCCGGCATCGAGGTCGGAGAGTAGTTCTTCGAGTTTGGCGACGATTCGGGTTTGTTCGGCACGGGGTGGCAAGGGCAGGCCAATCTCTCCAATCGTCCTCGAAGATAGGTGCTTCACTGTCACGGAGGGTGTATTGGCGTTAATAGCCGCCAAGTACCCAGGTAGTACAAACGCGAGAAGGCGTCTGTCGTAGAACTCCTCGTCAGGTGAAATCTTGCAGACTCGTTGATTCAAAAGCGCCGTTCTTGCGCCCCAGAATCCAGAATTGAAATCGCCATCCATTCCCACCAAGAACTCTCCACACTTGACGACGTATGCATCCTCATAAGCGCCCGCGTAATAGGTGCCCGTCTCCCCAGCGAGAACGTCTCGAATCCGCACAAGTGGAAACCCCTCTGATGCGTTGAATAACGAGGAATCGAATGGCGCGCCATTTAGTATCGACGCAATAGCTGTAAGGGGTACGCGCTCCCATGACGAGTGTTTTCCAAGCAGTCCCGAGGTATCTGCTTGAATTAGCTCATCGACGGTCATCGTGAAGGCCATTACGCCACCAACTCCTCATTCATCTCCCCCATCAACCCATCCAATTCCTCCCCAAACACCCCCCACACCCTCTGCAACCCACCCTTGTTCGCCAGCTCCGCATAGTCGAAATCGTCACGGCTGATACTGCAGGAACTGGCGATGTGATCTTTCATCAAGCGCAGCCACTCGGTCTGCTCAGGGGTGAAGGCGGTGGCGCGTTGGGCGTTGTGGCGGAAGATCCATTCCTGGAAGCGCTTGTCCACATGTTCGCCGAAGGGTTTGAGATCGGCGTCCAGGCCGAGGGCGAAGCGCACCAGGCTGATGAGGTCGGTGAGTTGGCGGCGGCTGGTCGAGCCTTTCACCTGGCTGGCCTGCACGCGCGCATAGGCGCTCCACAGCCGCTCGGTGGTCAGCAGCAGCGGCGGCTTGGCCAGGTGTTCATGCAGTTCTTCAATCATGTCGAAAGTGAGGTGCCGGCGCTGGTAGGGTTGCTGATAGAAGAACGCGAGCGCGGCGATTTCGTCTTTGTGGGTCTTGAGGTAATTGGCAAAGTTTTCAATCACGTCCCGTGCCTGGCTCTCGGCCTGTTCGCTGTAGCCCGCGAACGTCACCTGGTCGAGGTTGATGTGGTCGATGAGTTGTTCGCGCTCGCGGCGGGCGTCTTCAATCTCCGCGCGCAGCGCCGGCTGGTCGAAGGGAAGGCAGGCGGCGGCCACGCGCTCGGCACGGGCGGCTGCGATTTCCTCGGGCAGCAGGCTGTCTTCGTCGCGGGTAATGCCCTGGGCCTTGGCCGTGGCGAGCGCCGTTTGCACGATGGCGTCGGGGTTCAGCGCCGAGATCAAGGCCTTGCCAAGGGCCGCCAGCGGCAGGCCGCCGCTCGCTTTCTCGATGCGCGCCAGCGCCTTGTCATCCAATTGCTTGTTGAGCCGCACCAGGCGGTTGGCGAGCGACAGCACGGTGTCGTCGTCGCGACTGCCCATGGCCACGCCCTGCAAGAGGTCCTTCAAAGCCACCCCGGGCTTCTTCTCCAGCGGGCGGCTCTCGGTCTTCAGGGATTTTTCCACGCCCACCGCATCGATCAGTACGAAGCGGGTCTTGGCGCCGTCGGCGCTGTTGCTGACGCGCTTCAGGCTGTCGCCGTCGAGGCTGCGCACGCCGCGCCCCTTCATCTGCTCGTAATAGCCGCGCGAGCGCACATCGCGCATGAACAGCAGCACTTCCAGGGGTTTCACATCGGTGCCGGTGGCGATCATGTCGACGGTCACGGCGATGCGCGGGTTGTAGTCGTTGCGGAAGCTGGCGAGGATGCTGTCGGCGTCTTCCTCGGCGCGATAGGTGACCTTCTTGCAGAAGGCGTTGCCCTGCCCGTAGACCTCGCGCAGGATGTTGATGATGTCGTCGGCGTGGCTGTCGGTCTTGGCGAAGATGAGCGTCTTGGGGGTTTCCTTGCGGGTCGGGAAAATCTCGGTTTCAACGGCGCGCTTCATGGCCAGCAGCACCTGCCGAATCTGGCTCACGTTGACCACCGAGCGGTCGAGCTCCTTGCCGGTGTAGACGGTGTCTTCCTCGGTCTCGCTCCAGCGCTTCTTGCGCGTTTGGCGGTCACGGTGGTCCACCCATTCGCGCGCTTTCAGCTCGGCGCCTTTGCGCGTGATCTCGGTTTCAATCTCGTAGACGTCGTAGCCGACGTTCACGCCATCGGCCACCGATTGCTCATAGGTGTATTCGGCAACGATGTTCTCGTTGAAGAAGCCGAAGGTGCGTTTGTCGGGCGTGGCGGTCAGGCCGATCAGGAAGGCGTCAAAGTAGTCCAGCACCTGCTTCCAGAGGTTGTAGATGCTGCGATGGCATTCGTCGATGATGATGAAGTCAAAGGTTTCCACTGGCACAGCCGGGTTGTAGCGCACCAGTTTTTCCTGTTTGGGGGTTTGCTGGATTTCATTCAGCGACAGATCTTCGGCCGACTCGTCCATCGGCTCGCCAGACAGGATCGAATACATCCTCTGGATGGTGCTGATGCACACCTGCGAGTGCGGGTCGATGTTGGGCGATGCGAGGCGCTGCACGTTATACAGCTCGGTGAATTTGCGCGCATCGTCCGGCGGCGTATAGGCCATGAACTCCTGATGCGCCTGCTTGCCGAGATTGCGGGTATCGACCAGGAACAGGATGCGGCGCGCGCCGGCGAACTTGAGCAGCCGATAGACCGACGTAATGGCGGTGAAGGTTTTGCCGGCGCCGGTGGCCATGTGGATCAGCGCGCGTGGTTTGTTCTGCGCCAGCGACTTCTCCAGCCCCTGCACCGCGCTGACCTGGCACTCGCGAAGATTCTTCCGTGGCAACGCCGGCATGCGCTCCGCAAGGCGACGACGCAGAGTGTCGGATTGGCCAAGCCAGTTCGCGAGGGTCTCGGGTCTGAAGAAGTGGAAGACTTCGCGCGAGCGGGGCGCCGGGTCGGCGCCATCGGTAAAGCGAATGATCTGGCCGGTGGCCTCGAACAGGAAGCGCAGCGGCGTATGGTCCTTGCGCCATTTCAAGTGCGCGGCGGCGTAGCGCTCGGTCTGCGCCTCGGTGGCGGTCAGGTTCTCGCCGGCGGCGTCCTTCTTCGCCTCGATGACGCCCACCGCCTGGCGGTCGACAAACAGCACGTAATCGGCCGGGCCGCTGTCGGTCGGGTACTCGCGCACCGCCACGCCCACGGCCGCGCCCAGGTTGAGCTGCTTCACGTCCTGCACTATCCAGCCGGCCTGTTGCAGCTTGTGGTCGATGAGTTCGCGGGCACGGGCTTCCGGCGTCAAGCGTGCTACTCCCTCCGCCAGGGCGGCTGGGTGGACGGTATCGCGAGGCGCTCGGCCGCTGAGGCTCTACCCGTATCGGGCCGCTCGTCACAACGCTGATGGCGACGCCAGGGAGCTTTGCTCCTTGGCGTCGGCTGTCAGTGTAAAGGCACTGTGGCGCGTTGCGTAATTCGATTTGCCGCTGACGCCGGTCTCGGGGCCAGGCTTCAGGCCAGGATGGACGGCAATCAGCGATACAGCTCCCGCACCAGCTTGGCCTTGTATTCGTAGCGCGGCAGCGTGTGTTCCGGCACCAGCTCGAGCCTGGCGCGGAAGATCAGCTTGTCGCGCAGGCGCGCTTCGATGGCCGCCGCCAGGGCGTGCAGATCGCCGGCCTCGGCGCGCACCTCGGCCTTGATGTGCACCGGCGGCTCCCAGCCCTTGGGCGGCGCGTCGTGGAGCTGGATCTCGATGACGCCATTGGTGGCCGGCGCAAAACTCGCGATGACGTCGCGCACCGCCGCCGGGTAGACGTTCACGCCGCGCACGATCAGCAGATCGTCGGTGCGGCCGATGATGCGGATGCCGAAGCCGCTGCGGCCGCAGGCGCATTCGGTGTGGGTCACTTCCACGTGATCGCGGGTGCGGAAGCGCACCAGCGGCATGCATTCGCGCTCCAGCGAAGTACACACCAGTTCACCACGCACGCCTTTTTCGATGGGCAGCACCGCGCCGCTGTCGGGATCGATGATCTCGGGATGGATGATGCCCTGCGCGCAGAAATGCATGCCCTGGCGTTCTTCGCATTCGGCCCACGCCATCGCGCAGTAGTCGCCATTGCCCGAGCATTCCATCAGGCGTGCGTTGAACAGGGTTTCGATCTGGCGCCGCACTTCGGGAATCGACGCGCCCGGCTCGCCGCCGGCCAGGATCAGTTTCAGGCCCAGCGTGGCCGGGTCGATGTCGCGCTCCTGCAAGGCCCGCGCGAAGTGCAGCGGGTAGGAAGCCGTGCACAACAGCGCGCTGGCGCCGCCGAAGCGGAAGGCGTCGATGAGCCGGTCCGTCATGTTGACGCCGATGGGCATGGAAGTGCCGATCTGTTCGAAGGCGTCGGCATAGGACGCCGCCACCACGAACGGCGACACCACCAGCGGAATGCGCTGACCGGGACGCAGGCCATTGGTCCAGAACGCGCGCGTGGCCGCTTCGCGCCACACCTCGACGTCGTGACGGGTGAGCCCGATATAGGTCGGTCGGCCGGTGGTGCCGCTGGTGGAGTACACGCGTCGCACCGCGTCCGGCGCGCAGGCGACGTGATGGCCATAGGGCGCGAGCGCCAACTGGCTCTCGCGCAGTTCGCTCTTCTCGGTGAAAGGCAGGGCCGCCAGTTCTTCGCAGTGCTTGATCTTGCCGACGTCGATACCGGCCGCGGCGAACTTGCGCTGGTAGAACACCGAGTTCGCCGCGACATAGCTCAATTGCCGGCGCAGCTTGTCGTCGTGCAGGCGCGCGGTGTGCGCCGCGCTCGCGCATTCGGCCCCGGCGTTCCAATACGGCGAATGATTCATGCCTCTGCGCCCCTGACCGTCGTCACCCAGTGACGCAACATCGCGATGTCGGCCTCGGCCGGCACCACGGCTTCGGTGGTGACGATGCCGACGCCGCTCGCCGCCGGCGCGCTCAGTGCCACCTGCACCGGCGCGGCCACGCCGCCCACGCCATCCCATGCCAGCAACAGGGCTTGATGAAAACGTGCGATGTTGGCGGCGGTCTTGACGCCATCCTGCCAGTCTTCGCCGCCGCACTCGCACCCAGCGTCTTCCATGAGCAGGATGACGTCGGCGCCGGCGGCGCAGAAGGCCTTGGTGAGAGCCGCGAAGGCAGCGCAGGCGGCGGTCAGGTCGACCTCGAACTGCGCCGCGAGCGTGGCCGGGCCGCTCAACCCGGCGAGCAGCACCAGCTGGTCGCCATGCACTTCGCGCAGGCGACGGCAGGCTTCGAGACTCGCGCCGACCGCGCCTTGCGCCGTGATGCGCTCGACGTCGAGCCCGGCGCCGGCCGCCGAGTCCCATTCCATGCGTGATGCCAGCGCGCATACCACGCCATCGGCCGCCACCGCCTGCTGCAATTCGCCGAGGCCGTTGGCGAGCTGCGTGGCGTCGTTGCGGAATTCATCCAGCGGCCGCGCCGAGATGCGCGCCGCCACCTCGAAGGCGAGCGGCACGACCACGCGCTCGCCGCGTCCGCGGCCTTGCGCCATCGCCTGCACCCGTTTGCGCGGCGGCTTCACGGCCGGAACGCCGGGCCGAGCGGCTGCGCGTCGGGCCACGTGCCGTACAGCGAGAGAATGTCCGCCGGCGGTTTGCGCGTCAGCCATTCCTTCTCGAACTGGTCGAAAGGCACGCCGCGCGCGATGCGCTCCTTGCGCGCTTCGTGGCGCAGGGCGGCGGTCGCTTCGAGATCGACGCGCTGCTTCTTGGCATCCCATTCCACGCGGTAGATGTGGCGCGCGCTCCAGTTCGACACCAGGCCCGCCTTCAGATCGCGCTCCACGCCCTCCGGCTCGCGCTCCATCGGGTCGCCGAAGCCCGCGCCGCCGGTCGACAGGCCGATGGTGACGGTCTCGTCGCCGTTGATGACGCGCGTGCTGCGCCCGAAGGGTTCGGTCTTGAGCTTGCCGAACTTGCCGTTGACCAGGCTTTCGAAGTCGAGCTTCTTGTCGGCCAACGCCCCCAGCAGTTCACTGACCTTGGTGCCCTGCAGGGACAGGCCCGGCACCGTCGGCGGTGAATAACCGCCGAAGATCGGCTGCGGGGTCTGGATGGTGCTGTTGTCGGCGATGGCCATGAAGTACAGCGCCGGCACGTGGTGCGCGGCCCAGAACTGCGCGGTGCCGCAGCCGCCGCGGTACTTGCCGTGGCCGCCGGAATCCGGCCAATGCTGCGAGAACGGAATGATCATGGGGAATTCGTTCTCGATCGATTCGACGTCCGGCGCGCGGCCGAAAGCGCACCACGGAAAGCCGTAGGCGTCCATGCCGTCACAGCATGAACGCGCGCCCTGCCCTTCGGTGTTGATGGGGTAGGCAATCATGTCGGCGAACGGCTGCTGCCATTGCGACAGGCCCGCGATCACGGTGGCGTTGCCGCCGTTGCCCATCGAGGCCGTCGACTGCTTCCACTCGTAGGTCGGGTAACGCGCGCGCGAGATGCAGTTGGCCACCGCGCTCATGGCGCCGGTGCAGATCATCACCGAGTTGCTGGTCGCGGCGCGATCGGTCGGCGACAGGCAGCTCGCCTCCGGGAACAGGAAATCGATGGGCGCGAAGGTCGCGCTCGAGATCGGCAGGTCATGAAACACGTATTCGTAGATGTAGTTGGCGAGATGCCCGATCACCGCCTGCGGATGGGCGTTGTAGCTTGAAAGATTCTCCGGGCTGGTGCCGGTGAAATCGATCAGGAGGCCATCGCCCTTCTTGGTCATGGTCATGCAGCAGTTGCGCATCAGACCGCGCAGGTTGCCGGCGGCGTCGGAGAAGGTCACGCAGCGATACACACCGTCGGGCCAGCCCATGAGGCGCTTGCGCGAGCCGGCCTCGGCCTCGTCCAGCATGCGACGGAACAGGCCGGTCACGAAATCGATGCCTTCGCGCGCGCACATCTCGACGATGCGCGTGCGCACGCGGTCGGCGGTGGTCACGCGCGCTTTCAAATCGACCGTCACGTTGGCCTCGGCGCGGATGCCGAAGGCGCGGAACAACTCGATGATGTCGTTGTTGATGCGGAAGTTCTGGCCGATCTTCATCGGCGGCAGGTTCATGCCTTCCTCGAAACGCGAAGTGGCGGATACCGGCATGCCGCCCGGTTCCTTGGCGCCGGTTTCGGTGGTGTGCGAGAGCGCCGCCGTCCACGCCACCAGCTTGCCGTCGAAGAACACCGGCGTGATGGCGACCTGGTCGGGGTTGTGGATGCCGCCATACAGCGCATCGTTGGTATAGAAGATGTCGCCGTCGAAGATGCCGGGGTTGTCCTGGTAGCGCGACAGGATGTACTTGATGATGATCGGCGGAATGATGGCGTGCAGGTAGGTACCGGCCGAGGCGTTCACCAGGTCGCCCGCGGCATTGAACATGGCGACGATGGAATCGCCGGCCACGCCCATGGAGCTGCGCGACGAGCGCATGAAGATCTCGTATCCCTCGTCGAGGATGTCGGCGGTGCGCTGCACGGCGATTTCATAGGCGCCGCGCGTGACCTGGTCGGCGCAGGCGCGCTCGTAGGCGCTGGCCTCGGTGACTTTCAGCGCCTTCAGTTTTTCCGCGAGTGTGGGGATGCTCATGCCTGCGCTCCTCCCTTGGTGTATTCAAGAATGCCAAGACCGCGACTGTCGATGTGGAACACCTGGCCAGGCGGCACCACCAGCGTGGTGAATTCCGCCTCGACCAGCGACGGCCCCTCGATACGATGGCCGGGCTGCATGGCTTCGAACTTGTAGACGGTGGTCATCACGCGCCGGCGCAGCTCCGGCCAATAGGCCTCGCGCTGGCCGGTGCGCGCGCTGCCGGCATCCGGCCCCTGCAGCGGGTATTCCGGCATCGCCATCTTCTCGGTCGGCACCGTCGCCTTCAGCACGATGTTGTCGAGATACACGCCGCCCGGCTTGTTCACCACGTGCGGGCTGAAGGCCGCCGAGAACTCCGCTTCGAAGGCGTCGTAGATGTCCTGCATCTGCGCGGCGTTCTCGACCTCGACATGGGGTGAGGACACGCGCTTCACGTGCACCTGGCCGCCGTAGAGCATGTCGAGTTCGACCTGGAAGAGGATGCTGTCGAGCGCAAAGCCTTCGGCCGCGATGTCGATGCGCGCCTGCTCCATCAAGCCCCGCACCGCCTCGTTGAAGCCGGCATAGTCACTCGAAAGCTGTTCGGTGATGGGCGCCATGAACACCATGCGCTTCGACACCTCGTAGACATGCATGATGTCCATCACCGACGAGCCCAGCGCGCAGAACACCGGCGCCTGCGGGAAGATCACCGCCACCGGCACGTCGGCGCGGTAGCCGGCGACGTGGGTCGGCCCGCCGCCGCCGAAAGCGAAGATCGCGAAATCCTCGGGGTGGTAGCCGCGCAGATGCACTTCGCGCTTGATGGCGGACGCCATGTTCTCCTCGACGATGTTGCGGATCATGGCCGCCGCCTCGTCGACGGAAATGCCGAGCGGCTGGGCAATCTTCTCTTCGATGGCGGCGCGCGCTTTCTTCGCGTTCAGCGGCATGCGGCCCGAAAAATAATTGTCCGGCGAGATATAACCCAGCACCACGTCGGCGTCGGTCACGGTCGGCTCGACGCCGCCCAGGTCATAGCACACCGGCCCCGGCATGGCGCCGGCGCTGCGCGGTCCGACCTCGAGTCGATTCAACAGCGCGTTGATGGACGCGATGGAGCCGCCGCCGGCGCCCATGGTGGTGGTCTGCAGCATGGTGATGCCGACCATCCAGCGGTCGATGACCGGGCGGAACTCGTAGGAGCGCACACCGGCGTCGACCACCATGCCGACGTCGAAACTGGTGCCGCCGACGTCGGAGGCAATCACGTTCTTGTAACCCAGCGCACGCCCGAGGTGATAGGAACCCATGAGGCCTGAGATCGGCCCGCCGTTGTAGGTGCGTGACGCGGTGGTCTTGAACATCTCGGCGCTGCCGCCGGTGTTGTGGGTCAAAAGGAAGGTGCCCTTGTAGCCTTTCTCGCGCAGCTGGTCCCAGGTTGCCTCCATCTCGAGCTTGATCGAGCGTTGCAGGTAGGCGTCGAGGATGGCGGTCATGGTGCGTTCGTATTCACCGACCTTGCCCACCACCTCGTGGGACAGCACCACCGGCAGGTAGCCGACGTGGTAGCCCTTGTATTCCTCGCGGATGATTTCGCGCACGCGCTTTTCATGGGCCGGGTTGGCGAAGGACCACAGCAGCGACACGGCGATGGCGCGCGCGCCGTTGTCGATGAGACGGCGCAGCTTCACCCGCACGTCGTCCTCGTCGAGTGCGCGCATGATCTTGCCGCTCGAATCGACGCGCTCCTTGATGCCGGCGATGAGGTCGGGCGACACCAGCGGCACCGGCTTGTGCTGCACGGCGAGATTGCGCCGCTCGCCGATGCGCAGGCCGTCGCACCACTGCGCGCCGCGGCCGATGAGGATGGCGTCTTCATGACCCTCGGTGGTCATGAGCCCCAGGCGCGGACCGCGCCGCTCGATGAGGCGGTTCATGGCGACCGTGGTCGAGTAGCGCACCACTTCGATCTGCGGCAGCAGCTGCTCGACGTCCATCTCGAGCTGGTCGGCGCCGTCTTCCAGCACGTTCAGGAAGCACACTGAAAGATCGTAGGGCGTGGTCGGCGATTTCGCGATCACGCGTTTGTCGTCGAAAGTCAGCACGAGATCCGTGAACGTGCCGCCGACGTCGATATCCACGCTTCTCATGCCTTGACCTCCTCTGCCGGCAGCAGGTGTCCATCCGCCACCACCACTTCACCGGCGGCAAGGCGCGCCTTCAGCGCGTCGAGGTCGATTTGCGTGGTATGGGTGATCGGATGGCCGGGCGGCAGGTACTCGGTCTCGAGCTGCGTGCCGCAGCCCGGGCAATAAAATTCGAGAATACGTATCCACTCGGGGTTGGGCGAAAAGGTGTAATTGCCCTTGATCAGTGGCCGATGGATCTCCGACGGGTCGCGTTCGCCGACCAGAAGGCCGCGCTTGACGTTGTCGCGCGCCGAGCCGATGTCGTGGCCGCACTTGCCGCACATCCAGCGCTCGGTTTCGATGGCGAGGTCCAGGTTGTCGCCTATGTGCAATAGCGTCGTCATGCGCGTGTCCCCCGCGTCGCCACGGCGTCGCCGTGCGTGTCGATAGCCAATGTCCAACCCGCCTCGATGAGCCAGGTGAAGGTGCCGCCGTCCACCACGCACGGCCCGTCGACGCGGTGGCCGGGCAGGCTCGCGTGTTGGTAGACCGGCAGCCCGGGCGCCGCCGCGAGCGGCGAAGCGCGATGCGCCTCGGCGCGCGGCGCGGCCGTCGCGACATGCTCGGGCAGCGCCACTTCGCCAAGGGCGAAGCGCGCGTCGAGCCTGAGCAGCGTGGCGTCGGGCAGGCGCGCGGCGAGCTTTTCAAGGCCGGCCGCGCTGCTGGCACGCGCCTTTACCTGCTTGCGCGCGGCGTTTTCCAGCGTCCACTCGTAGCGCGCGGCGGCCGCGTCGAAACCTTCACCGGCAAGATCGCGACGCGCCTGGGCAAGCAGCTCGAGCCCGGCCTCGCGCACCTTGGCGGCGCGGCCATCGGTCGCGCACTCGTAGACGTGCAGCACATCGGAGATGGCCGAGCCAAATGCGCTGAACACCGTGCCGAGCGCGAACAGGTGCACACGCTCGACGCCAAGTGCGTCGGCCACCGCGGTGCCGAACAGCGGGCCATTGCCACCGTAGGCGAACAGTTCCACGCCCTTGAGATTCTTCCAGCCCGCTTCGACACCGGTATCGCGCGCCAGCGTCGCCATCATCTCGACGGCGGTGGCGCGTACACGCGCCGCCGCCGCCTCGACGTCGATGGCCAGCGGTTCGGCGACATGACGGCTGATGGCGGCGCGTGCCTTGTCGACATCCAGCACGCGGCGACCGTTGAGAAAGGCGGTCGGTGACAGCACGCCGAGCACCACCAGCGCGTCGGTCAAGGTCGCCTGGTTACCGCCGAGACCGTAGCAGGCCGGCCCCGGCGCCGCGCCCATGCTTTCCGGGCCGAGCGTGACCACGCCGCCGTCGACCTTGGCCACGCTGCCGCCGCCCAGCGCATTGGAGCGCAGGATGGGCATGGCGGTGCGCACCGGGATGCCGAAGATGTTGCCGTCGGGGCGCATCTCGACGCGCCCGTTGCTGAGCGCGCTGGCCTTGCCGGTGGTGCCACCGATATCCATCGCCAACACTTTCTTGAGCTTGGCGCGCGACGCGACCCAGGCCGAGGCATGGGTGCCGAACAAGGGGCCGGACTCGATGGTGTCGACCGCCTTGGTCTTGCCGATGCGCGCCACGCCGCCGTTCAGATGTCCGACCAGGATGTCGCCCTTCCAGTGGTGCTCGACCTTGACCTGGTCCTCGGCCTTGAACAGCGAATTGGCCAGCGCGTTGTGCACGTAGGCATTGATGAGCGCGTAGTAGGTGCGCGACATGTCATCGGGCCGCATCAGCATTTCGCTGCCGGCCAGGGCCGGCACCGAGCCGAGGAAATGGTCGGGAAACTGCTCGCCGATGATGCGGATCACTTCCTGTTCGCGCGCGCCGTCGGGGAACGCGCCCTTCAGGGACACGTTGACGCGGCGTATGCCCTGGTCGATGAGCGACTTCAAGGTCGCGACGATTTCGGCGCGGCCGGCGCTGTCGGGCAGGCTGCTGACGTATTCGCGCTTGATCAGCGACGGCATGACCGCGGCGGTGGCCTGCGGGTCGTCGGCGTAGAGGCTGTCCTCGTAGCCCGGCGAGACGATGAGCCCGAGCTTGGGGCCCTTGCGCTGCGCGAGCACGTTGGAGGTCAGGGTCGAGGTCCAGCGGATCAGCCGCACCTCGTCGAGAAAGCTGCCGAGATCGCGAAAGCCGGCGGCGGCGGCGGCCGCTTCCAGGCTCTGCATGAAAGATACGGTGACATCATGCGGCGTCGACTCGACCTTGATCAGCAGCGGCGCGGCGCCGCCACTCACCAAGGTATCGGTCATGGTGCCGCCAGTATCGACATCGATACACAACACAGGCCTGTCTCCCCTTTGGGGCGCCGTGCGGCGCCGGACTCGTGCCCCGCGATCCGTGGTCGCCGGGCTGTTGGACGCAAAGGTAGGAACATGCCGGGCGCCGCGCCATGTCCGATAAGGACAAAAGCGTGCTTAAATTCCTGGCCTCATCTCACAGGAACACCCCATCCATGGCCCGAGCCCGTCCTTCGCCCGCGCCCAAGCGCGGTGCCGCGCGCCCGGCCGCCGCCTCCGCGGCGCCGGCGCCCCAGCGCGGCGCGGCGGCGCTCGCCGCCATCGGCACGGCGCTCGCCGCCCACCGCGACCACGCGCAACTGCTGGGCGCGGTGATCGAGCACGCGTGCGCGGCCATCGAGGCCAGCGGCGGCGGCTTCATGCGCTACGACGCCGAAAGCGAGGAGCTGGTGCTGAAAGCGCCGGCCTTCGGCGTGCAGGCCGAGGAAGTGGTGTCGCGCTACCGCGTGCGCGTGGCGGATGGCGGCAATGCGGCGCGCGTGTTCGCCTCGCGCGAACCGAGCCTGACCAACGATGCGCAACACGACCCACGCTTCATTCAACGCTTCGTGCGCCTGTTCGATACCCACAACACCATCACCGTGCCGCTGGTTTTGAACGATCGCACGCTCGGGATTTTCCATGCGATCAACAAGCGCGACGGCGACTTCACGCCGGACGACGCCGCGGTGCTGGCCATGCTCGCGCCGCTGCTGGCCACCACGCTCGAACTGGTCGACTTGCAACGCGGCGTGGCACGCAAACGCGCTCACCTCGCGCGCGGGCAGGAGATCCACGAACGCCTGCTGGCGGCGCAGCAGCGCGCGGCCGGCGTCGAAGCGCTGTGCGCGGTATTGCATGGCATGCTCAACCGGCCGCTGCTGTTGCTCGACAACCTGCGGCGCCCACTCGCCTCTCTTGGCTGGCCGCTCGACCCGGCGCAGGTCGCCCACGCTTTGGGCGAGCACGCGCTGCGCGACGGGCGCGCGGTGAGCCTGACCCTGCCCGCCGCGCCGCCGCGGCGGGTGACGGCCATCGCCATCGCGCTGGCCGGTGAACGCGCCGGCATCCTGCTGCTGGCGGTGGACGGTGCGCCGCTTGACGACGTGGAAACGCGCGCGGCCGAACAGGGCGCAAGCCTGCTGGCCCTGGAGTTCCTGCATCAACGCGCGTTGGCCGCGACCGCCAACCAGGTCGCCAACGCTGCGTTGCTGGAACTGTTCGACGACGGCATCAGCAGCGCACACGCGGCGCGCCTGCTGGCACGGCTGGATATCACGAGCCGCGCGCCCTGGAGGGTGCTGCTCCTGGAACTGCGTGCCACGCCGGCCGGCGACCTGGCGCCGGCCTTGAGTCACGGCAGCGTGTTGCGCGAAGCGCTGGAACGCAGCCTGGGCAGCCTGCGCTCACGGGTGCGGCTGCTGCATTGGCGCGACCACCTGGTCGTCATCACCGACGAAGCCGGTGCCGAACGCATCACCGAACGAGGCCAGGTGCGACGCCTGCAACAGGCGGTGGATGGGATCGAGGGTCTGCCGGCGCGCGTGCGCCTGCGCATCGGCATCGGCCGTGCCGAACACGACGCCGCGCAGCTCGGCCGCTCGTTGAAGAGCGCCGAGCAGGCGCTACGCGCGCTGGAACGCCTGCCGCAGAAAAACGCGACCATGAAATTCGAGGAGCTGGGGGTGTATCGCCTGCTGCTCGGCGGCAACCAGCCACGTGAGCACGACAATTTCGTCGACGAAGTGCTGGCGCCGGTGCTACGCAGCGATGCGCGCGGCGCGCTGCTGGAGACCTTGGCCGCGCTGCTCGCGCACAACTTCAACCTGGCGGCGGTGGCGCGCGAACTCGGCGTGCATCAGAACACCGTCAAGTACCGCATGCAGCAATTGCGCGAGGCGTTTGGCCGCGATCCGAGTCGCGGCGACTTGCGCCTCGAAATCGAACTGGCCTTGAAGATTCGCCTCATGCGCTGACGGCGTCAGCCGGCGGCGCGCGCGCCCCGTGCGCGACGCGTGGCGGCCGGCATCAACAGCGCCAGCGCCAACAATGACATGGCGCTCGGTTCCGGCACCGCGGCCGGACCAATGGCCAGCGCTTCGGCGACGAGGGCGAGACTCGGCGTCTGGCTCGTGCACAGGTTGGTGCCGCACGGCGATGCGCTGGCGCGGATGCGCGTGCGGGCCAGTGCGCCTTGCACGGTGGTGCCGGGGGCGGCCACCTGCGCGGTGCTGAAACACAGCACGCAGGCGACGCCGGTGTCGCTCAAGGTCGAAGTCTTCAAGGCGAAGCCCAGCGACACCCAGCCCGAGCTGTTGATCGACGCGCCCAGCAACGGACTCCAGTTGCTGAAGCTGAAGGTCGACAGGTCGGCGAGATCGAAGGCGCCCACGCCATTCACCAGCCAGTTGAACGAGGCCAGTTCGGTTTGATCAACGAGCGGCGCCGAGGCGTCGGCCCTGATGGTGAAATCGCCGGACCCGGCGGCGCCGAGGTCGAAGCTGTAATGCAAGGGCGTGGCGCGCACGATGCCGGTGCCGAGCACCAGCACCAGCAACAACAGCAGGCGCGGTACGGTGGTGGTCAGACCCGTGGATTCGGAATGCGTATTGCCCATGATGCGAGTGTTCCCGTATTGCAGGACGGTGGTGGTTGTGAGACGCGTGCTGCCTCGCCATCGTTGGCGGCGCCTTGCGTGCCCGTTGTGCGCATTGTCGGTAGATGGTCACCGCCACACCGGGCGCGCGCCGCTGATACACCCTTCTTCACGATCGTGCTGAATGATTTGCGGGCCACGCCGCATTTCACCGCCGCACGCGGCTGGCCGCGCGCGATGGCGACGCAGTTTTTTGCAATTGACGGGAACTCTCTCCCCTTGCGCGGCGAATAGCTGACGGGACTTCGCCGCGGCGATGACCGACAAAAATAAATCGCAACCTGGGGGTAGGCTTGAACGCAAGCGCAAGACAGCGTCGCGCGGCGCGTCTCGAATACGTGCTGGAATACATCGACGCCCATCCCGGCGAAAGCAGCGACGTGGAATTCCTGTCGAACCTGGCGAGCATTTCGCCTTTTCATTTCCATCGCGTGATGTCGAGCTACCTCGGCGAATCGGTGTCGGCCTACGTAAGGCGACGCACGCTGGAACGCGCCGCGCTGCGCATGCTACTGGACGGCGCCTCGGTCACGGTGTCGAGCGTGCTGGCCGGCTATTCCAGTTCATCGGCTTTCGCGCGGGCGTTTCGTCGCCAGTTCGGTCACAGTCCGCGTGACCTCGCGCAGCGCATGCACGCGCGCCGCGCGAGCTGCCTGCCGTGCCAGCCCGGCGATGTCGAATATCGTCGGCTGCCGACCCAGGAACTGCTGGCCTTGCGCCGCTACGGCGAGCAAGGCCAGGCCGCGCCGGCGGCGTGGGCGGCGCTGCGCGCGTTGTTGAACGACGCGGCTGGCGCCAGGCCCGCCAGCCTCATCGGCATTCCCTGCGACAGCCCGGAGCTCACGCCCAGCGCGCGGCGCCGTTACGACGCCTGCGTCGATGTCACGCTGCCACCGCACGGCGAACTGGTGCGCAAGCGCGTGGCGGCAGGCGATTACGCGGTGTTCCAGTTTCGCGGCACGCTGGCCGCGCTCGACGACGCGCACGCCGCGGTGCGCTGGCATTGGTATCCCCAATCCGGCGCACGCATGCGTGACGTGCCGGCCTTTCACCGCCTCGGCGACGTCGGTGGCGACGGCGACCTGGTCGCCGAGATCTTCTTCCCGGTGGAAAGCTGCGGCACGCGGCCGCGTGCCGTCGCCCCCGTCGGCAAGGGTGTCCAGCGCACGACACTCAGCAATAGCGGGATGGCAGGGCGCCCCCACGCTCAGTAGTCTTTTCAACGCGAGCACCGTCTGGCGCCCTCATCCAACCCATCGCATGTCGAGGCCGGCCGCTGGTGATGATTCGCAAAACCATGCAAGAGGGTTTAGAGAAATGAAAAAGGATGTTTTCAGATTGCGTCATGCCACACTGGTCGCGGCCTTGGCCGTGGCCATGGGCGTGACACCGGCGTTTGCCGACGAGACCGTGGCGGACGTCACCGTAGCCGATGTGCCGGTGCTGCAGCCCGGCGCCGATGTCGAACCGGCGCCGGTCGATGAACCGGTGGTGGCGGTCGAGCCCGGTACCGGCGGTGACGAAACGCCTGTCGATATGCCGGTGGTGCTGGACGACCCGCTGCCGGAACCCGACGCGGGCGTGGTTGATGAAGGTGCACCGGCAGAGGAACCGGTGGCGATCGATGAGCCCGCCCCCGAGGTGGTGGACGAGCCGCTCGCCGTCGAAGATCCGGTGCCGGTCGATGATTGCGGCATGATGTGCTGGAACGTGGCGGACATTCCGCCCGAAGCCGTGCAAAGAGGCGGTGAAGACATCGATCCGCGCATCATGGAATTCGGTGCGGCGCCCGATCCGGCGCTGAATGTCGGCGCCGAGGTGAGCGGCGCGGTCAGCGTCTCCGAGCAGCTGGGCGCCGCCGACGTGGCGCTCGACAACGATGCCTCGGTCGAGCCGCTGGCGACAGCCACCGCGCCGACGGTCGTCACCACCACCACCAACACCGCCGCGGTCAACGTCATCCGGGACGGCCATCTGCGCTGACGCCCGCTGCCGGCGCGCCCGCGCAGGCATTGAGAAAACGGGCATACTGAACGCCCCACCCCGCTACGGGGTGGGGCGTTTTGTTTTGACCACGCCCGACACCAGCAACATCGATGTCCCGATGAGTTTCGCCGCAAGCACCCCTGCCCCGTCGGCGTGGCGCGCCTGGCTGTGCGCGGCGCTGTTGGCCTGGGCCTGTGCGCCGGCCGCGCACGCGGCGCAGGCAGCGACGCCGCCCGCCGCCGCGCAAGCGCGATTGTCACTGCGGGAATTGCAGTTCGCCGGCAACACGGTGTTTTCCGATGCGCAGCTGCACAGCATCGCCGCGCCGTTCATCGGCCAACGCCTGGCCGACGCCGATCTGCAGGCATTGCTGCAGCGTCTCACCGATGTCTACCTGCAGGCCGGCTATTCCACCTCGCGGGCGCGCCTGCCCGATCAGGATCTCGACAACGGCGTGCTGCGCGTCGAAGTGGTGGAAGGCTTTCTCGAAAAGATCGTGGTCAACGGTGCGCGCGGGCTCGACCCGGCCTACATCGCGCAACGCCTGCAGGTGGGGCTCACCACGCCGCTCAATGTCGCCCTGCTCAATGCCAACCTGCGCCTGTTGATGCAGGAGCCGGGCATCGCCGACATCGGCGCCGAACTCTCGCCCGGCACGCGCCCCGGCGCGGCGGTGCTGACGGTCGAGGTCAAGGAAGGCGCGCGTTATGCCGCCGGGCTGCGCGTGGCCAACGATCGCGCGCCGGCGGTCGGCGGCACGCGCGGCGCGATCGAAGGCAATGCCCACAACATCTTCGGCCACGGCGACGACGTGGACTTCACGCTGGGCCTCGCCAGTGGCCTCAACGATGTCGATTTCCGCGTCAACCTGCCGTGGTCGGCGCACGGGCCGGAGCTGTCGCTGCGCTATTTCCGTGCGGTTTCGCAACTGGTCGAAGAGCAGTTCGAAGTGTTCGGCGCCGAGACCCGCAGCAGCGCGCTGGATCTTGGCCTCAGCCACACGCTGTGGCGCGCCAGCGGGCGCCGCCTGCAGCTCGGATTCAACCTGGTTGGCAAGCACAGCGAATCGACGCTGCTCGGTCAGCCGTTCTCGTTCAGCCCGGGCGTCGAGAACGGCAAGGCCGATGTGCGCGTCGCGCGCCTGGGTATGACCTGGCGACAAAGCTTCGCGCGCGACTCCTTGAGCGCACGCGCGGTATGGTCGGCCGGCATCGGCGCGCTGGGCGCCACCGTGCATGGCGACGACTCGCCCGATTCGCAGTTCCACAGCGCCTACCTGTCGCTGCAATGGCTGCACAGCCTCGGCCCGCGCGCCGGCTCGCTCTACGCGCGCGCCGAAGCCCAGCTCAGCAATGACGGCCTGTTGCCACTGGAAAAATTCTCGTTGGGAGGGTTCAACTCCGTGCGCGGCTACCGTCGCTCGCGCTTCGTGCGCGACGAGGGTTGGTCGAGCAGCCTGGAATACCGGCTGCCGCTGCTACGCCTGGCGGTGCCGGGCCTGGCGCGACGCGGCAACGACGGCCAGCTCTCGCTGGTGATGTTCATCGACGCCGGGCGCGCCTGGAATCACGGCCAGGACAGTCTCGATGCGCTCGACAAGCCGACCACGCTGCTGGCCGCGGGCCCGGGTCTGCGCTGGGACATCGCCAGCGACACGCGCGCCGAGATCATGTGGGGTGGACTGCGCCGCCATGTCGCCGACAGCGGCGACGATATGCAGGACGCCGGCTTTCATTTCCTGGTGAGCGCGCACCAGCATTTCTGAGACGCGCCGTGCCTCAACGCAGGGACGGCGCGCGCGCATCGCTGACGGTGTAGCCGTCCGGTACGCGAAACAAGGCCGCGTCCGGCGCGCCGCGCGCGATGTCGTGCAGGCGGTAGCGTGTCTGCCCGAGGCGCGGATCGCGATGCTCGCTCAACATCACCACGTTGAGCTCGGGACTGAACCACTGCTCGGTGACGATTTCGATCGGCGCGCGATTGCCGATGGCGGCAGCGGGAATCGTGACGGTGGTGCGGGTGCCGGTGACGCGCAGGCCCTCGATGGTCTTCTCGCCGAGCCCCACGCTGTGGGGGTCGCCGGGAAACGGCAGCTTGATGGGCGTGTCGGCGGAGAAATTCGCGGCGGCGGCGGGATGCAGCGCGGCGTCCAGCGGCACGGACTTGTCACGGGCAAGCGGCGACGGCAGGTTGACGTCGAAGCTGCTGCTGTCCGCGCCGTTGGCGGCCACCCGCACGTCCTGCGCGAACGCGACCTGCGCACCGCGCGGCGCGGCCTGCGGCAGACGCTGCGCGACGCGACGCTCGGGATCGAGCGTGAAACTGGTGCCCGCCACCGGATCGGCAATCAGCACGCTGTGCTGCACCACCCCTCCGATGCCGAGTTCGTCGTCACGCCGCGTGCGCCCTTCGGCATCGCGATACACGCGTGAATGATGTTCGACGGTGATGGTGTTGCCGTCGACCAGCGGCTGCAACACTTCGACCGTGAGCTTGGCCGCATAGGGTTTGCCGGCCACCACTTCGGCCGGGCCGGTCATTTCGAACTGCATGAAGCTCATGGTGTCGCCGCCGGCCAGCGGCAGGGGCGGCGGCGCCGCCATCATCATGGCCGGCTCGGCGATCCTCTCGGCGCCGACCGACATCGCGTCCATGCTGTCGACGTCGATGGTCATGACGTCCTGGGCGTGGGCCGAGGTGACCATGGCCAAGGCCAGCAATGTGGAGGGGAATGAAGTGTTCATCGTTGTCTGCTCCTGGACTGGGCCGCGCTACTGCACGAAGCGCAGCGCGGTGACCATGCCGCCGTTGTCGACCACCAGGTCGGCACTGATCGGATCGGTCGCACGTCGCGGGTTGTAGGGCAAGCCGAACACCGCCAGCGTGGCGCGTGGCACCCGCACGCGCACCACGCCGCGCGCGCCGGCCACCGCCGCGCCGCTCATGTACACCGGGTAGAACGGCGTGGCGATCTCCGGGTGCGGGGCGTAGGCCAGCGGCGCGGCGGCCTGCTGCGTACCGTCGTGGACAGCGTTGACCAGCACCATGCCGAGCAACACCAGCACCGATGCCGCCACCGCGCTGCGCGTGATGCGCAACTGCCAGCGTCGCCACGGGCGCGGCGCGCGGCGCGGCGCCAGGCTCGCGGGCGCGGGCGCGTGCCGCGCACGCAGATGCGCCAACAAGGCCTGCTCGACCGTGGCCGGCGCCGACACCTTGTCCAGCGCCGCACCGAGGTCACGCAGACCGGCGGTCAGGCGACGCTCGGCATTCAGGCGCGCGCGACACCGTTCGCAACGCGCCAGGTGGGCACGCACCTCGGCGCCGGCATCGATGCGGCCCGCCGCGATGTCCACCACCCGCCATTCAAACTGCGCGCAGTTCATAACTCTCACCTCCATCACGGACGCCGACGCTGGTCGGCGTCTTCGAAGCCAGGGCCACGCACAGGGCTTTGCGCGCCCGGTTGAGCCGCGAGCGCACCGTGCCTATCGGCACGTCGAGAATGCGGGCGGCCTCCTGGTAATCCAATTCTTCGAGCTCGCACAGGATCATCACTTCGCGGTAATAGGACGGCAGCGCCGCGATGGCGGCACGCAAGCCGCCGTGCTGCTGCGCGCGGCTGACCAGCAGCGACGGCTCCAGGTGCTCGACCAGCGTCTCGCCCAGCGGCCCGTCGTCCTCGTCGGGCAGGGTCTCGAAGCGCTGCGCATCGCGCCAGTGCCGGCGCAGCAGGTTGCGCGCCATGCCGAGCAGGTAGGCACGCAGTTCGCCCTGGGCGGGATCGAAACTGTGGTTGTCGATGAGGTGCATGAACACCTCCTGGGTGATGTCGGCGGCCACGCCTTCGCTGCCGTTGTAGATGCTGGCGTAGCGGTACACGCGCTGCTGGTGACGCTGGTAGAGCGCGCTGAAGGCCTCGCCGTCGCCGCGTTGCATGCGCTGTAGCAGTTCGGCATCAGTGAGGGACATGGACACGGCGATTTGTGGCGGGGTGTTGACAGTCATTGCATCGGCGGCGCGGCAAAGTTCCCGCCGCCGGCAGCTTGCCACGCACCGCGCCGCGGCGCGCTGCCGGCGTCGCGCGCACACAATCTTTGACGCACGGGCGGATTTCGCATACATGTCCCCCTTCCGTGAATCGAGGACACCACCGTGCCGGACTTGCTCGTTGACATCAAAGACTCCATCGCCACCCTGACCTTCAACCGCCCGGAGGCGCGCAATGCGCTGAGCCTCGAACTGCGCGCCTTGCTGCGCGACGCGCTGCAGGCGGTCGAGTACGACCCGGCCATCCGCTGCGTGGTGATGCAGGGCGCCGGCGACAACTTCATGGCCGGCGGCGACGTCAAGAACATGGCAACCAAGATAGACCAGCCGACCGACAAGCTGCGCGCCGAGTTCATGAACCGCATCCACGACCTGCACCCGATCATGTACACCATGCGGCGCATGAACAAACCGATCATCGCCAGCGTGGCGGGCGCCGCGGCCGGCGCCGGCGTCAGCATGGCGCTGGCGGCCGACCTGGTGATCGCCGCCGACAATGCCTTCTTCACGCTGGCCTACTGCCACATCGGCACCAGCCCGGACGGCTCGGCGAGCTTTCACCTGCCGCGCGCGGTCGGCATCAAGAAGGCCATGGAAATCGCCCTGCTCGGCGAACGCTTCGGCGCCCAGGCCGCCGCCGACATGGGCATGATCAACTTCGTCGTGCCGGCCGCCGAACTCGCCGCCGAGACCGCCAAGCTCGCCGAGCGCCTGGCCAACGGCCCGACCCACGTCTACGGCAACACCAAGCGCCTGCTCTACCGATCGCTCGAAAACGAATTCGAAGCGCAGCTGCAGTTGGAAGCCGAGACCTTCGCCGACTGCGCGACGCGCGCCGACTTCCGCGAAGGGGTGCGCGCCTTCGTCGAAAAGCGCAAGACCCGCTTCACCGGCCAGTAAACCTGCCGTGACGGTGGCCGTTGCCGGGGGCCGGCGGCGGCCACGCCATTCTGGCGTCCGTGCCGCTTACAGCTTGCGCACCTCCGGCGCTTCGCCGGTCGAGCCCTTGGTGATGCCGACCACGCCGGCGCCGCGTCCCGAGTTCTGTTTGAAGCGCTTGGACAGCTCCGGGCCGGCGGCGGTGAGTCCGCCGTCGACCACCAGCGATTCGCCGGTCACGAAACGCGCGTCGTCGGTGGCGAGGAACAGCGCCGCGCCGGCGATGTGATCGCCGACACCCATCTCCGGCCACGGCTGGCCGCCGGTGAAGATGTGCTCGAACTTCTCGGCCTTGCCGCCATGCGCGAGCGGCGTGAAGATGAGGCCGGGCAGGATCGCGTTGACGCGGATCTTGTCCTGCGCGAGTTCCACCGCCGCGCCCTTGGTGAGGCTGATCACGGCGGCCTTGGCGGCGGCGTAGATGATGGGGCCGGCATCGCCCGACAGGCCGGCGATCGACGCCGTGTTGATGATGCAACCGCCATCGCCCTGCTTCTGGAAAATGCGCGCGCCATGCTTCATGCCGAGAAACACGCTCTTGGCGAGTACGTCGAAGGTGTAATCGAAAGCCTCCACCGTGATCTCGGTGATGGGGCCAATGGCGCCGCCGACGCCGGCGTTGTTGAACAGGATGTCGAGTCGTCCGAAATTATCGAGCGCGCATTTCAGCATGGCTTCGATGTCGGCTTCCTTGGCGACGTCGGTCTTGATGAAACGCGCGCGCTGGCCGTGGCCCTGGGCTTCGGCCAGCGCCATGGTCTCGGCGCCGGTCTGCGCGTTGTAGTCGGCGATCACGACATTCGCGCCTTCGGCCAGGAAGCGCAATACGGTCGCGCGCCCCATGCCACTTGCACCGCCGGTGATGACGGCTGTCTTGCCTTCGAGTCTCATGCTGGGCTCCCCTTGCAATGATTGGATGAACGATGCGCGCCGCTCGCCTTGCATGCACGGGAGGCGCCCGGGACAATCGAATGAATGGGCGAGCATACAACGCGAGGTTGGGATATGGCAGGCATGCGCTTGGGCTTCATCGGACTCGGTGCCTTGGGCGGCGCCATCGCCACCCGCCTCATGACGGCGGGCCACGACTTGCGCATCTGGGGTCGGCATGTCGACAAGCTCGCGCCGTGGCGTGACAAGGGCGCGAGCGTGATGCCATCGCCGGCCGCGCTCGCCGCCGCATGCGACTGCGTCGTGCTGTGCGTGACCGACACCGCCGCGGTCGAGGAAGTGGTATTCGGTGAGCAGGGCATCGCCGGCGCGGCGCGCGCCGACACCGTGCTGCTCGATCATTCCACCATCCACCCGCTCGCCACGCGGCGCTTCGCCGCGCAATTGCACGCGCGCTGCGGCATGCAGTGGCTGGACGCGCCGGTCAGCGGCGGCGTGAGCGGCGCCGAACAAGGACGCCTGGTGGTGATGGCCGGCGGCGACGACGAAGTGCTCGAGCGCGTGCGTCCGCTGCTTGCGCACTACAGCCAGCGCGTGACCTTGATGGGCGGCCACGGCGCGGGACAAGCAACCAAGATTGCCAACCAGATGATGATCGGCGGCAACATCGCGGTGGCGGCCGAAGCCTTGAACTACGCCGCCAATTTCGGCGTGGCCGCCGCGCGCCTGCCCGACGCGCTGGCCGGCGGCTGGGCCGATTCGGCGGTGCTGCAGCATCACGCGCGCCGCATGGCGGCCGCCGACTACGTGAACGAAGTCAACGCCACCATCATGGTCAAGGACGTCGACATCGCCTGCGACCTCGGTCGCGAGACCTTGTCGCCGATGCCGGTCACCGCGCTGGTGCAGCAGTTGTATCGTCAACTCATCGCGCAGGGCGACGCCGACAAGGGCCAGAGCGGTTTGATGTGGCTGTACAAGCGCGAGCCATTGTAGGTCCGAATTTATTCGGACATGCGTGAGGCGCCACCCGTGTGCGAATGAATTCGCAGCTACAGGGCTTCGAGCACAGGCGCCAGCAATTCGAGGGAAGCACTCGTGCATGGCTCGACCACCATGCTCAGAGTCTCGACACCCTGTTCCTTGAACAAACCGCAGGCGTCGACCAAGGCCTGCGTCGAGCCGCGCAGCGGCAGCGCCCCGGGCAATGGGTACTCTCCGGCCAGGCATACGCCGACCGTGACATTGCGCGCCAGCGTCGCGGGATCTCGCTGATGCTTCTCCAAGGCCGCACTGACCCGCGCCCAGGCCTCGAGGTAACTGCCGACGCGGCTGTCGCTGAACGGCAGCATGCAATTCCAGATGTCGGCGTACTGCGCGACCAGGCGCAGCATGCGCGGCCCGCCGCGTAGCAGGCCGATCATTATGGGCGGCCCGCCGACGCGCGCGCTCTTGGGTAAGAGCTGCGCTGCCTCGGTGCGATAGAACTCGCCTTGATGGGTCAGGGTCTCGCCGCGCAGCAGCGGCCGAATGATGGCCAGCGCTTCTTCGAAACGCGCAACCGGCCGCTCGAAGTCGTAACCGAAGGCGCGATGCTCGGTGACGAAATCACCGGCGCCCAAGCCGGCGATCACGTGGCCGCCGCTCAAATCGTCGACCGTGTCGATGATGCGCGCCAGCAGCGCGGGATTACGAAACGCGGTATTGCTGACCAGCGTGCCCAGCGTCACGCCGGGCAGGCGCGCGGCCAGCGCCGCCATCAAGGACCAGCATTCCCACTGCCCGACTTTGACACCGCGATACTGGTCGGGAAAGGTAACGTCGACGGCCGCGAAATCGACATAGGGCTCGTTCAGGAAATGATCGCTCACCCACAGCGAGTCGAAGCCCGCGCTCACGGCTTCGGCGGCAAAATCCAGCAGGGCGCGCGAGGTGAGCGTGGCACCGGCCACGCCGTAGCTCCAACTCGGCAACAGCAAGCCGGTTTTCATGGTGATTTCCCGATGAAGACGCCGCCAGTCAAGCGCACACCGGTCGCGTGCTCAATGACGCGCGAGGTCATGCGCGCTCAGCGCCAGGCGAAAGTCGGCTGTTCGTAATGGGCCACGCGTGTCGCGCGGCCACACAGGCACACTTCGCGAAACTGGTAGAGGATGGCGGCGGTCGGCGCCGCTATCCACGAATCGCCGACCGGCATGCGCAACACCGGCGCCTCCGCTTCGGGCAGGTGTTCGAGCATGGGCGCGTCGTCACGCAGGAATTCGGCGACCGGGATGCGATGGATGGAATCGACTTCATCGGGATTGGGCGACAGGTGGCGCTGCGGCCCGGCCCAGATCACGACCGGCGTCATGGCGAAGCCCGAGCGCGTGACGAAATCATCGAGCCGACCGATCACCGCCGAGTGATCGAGGGCCAGGCCCACCTCCTCGCGCATTTCGCGCAAGGCGGTGTCCTCGGGACTCTCGCCGTCATCGACGCGGCCGCCCGGCAGCGCCCACTGGCCGGCGTGGTTGCGCAGCTTCGACGAACGGCGGGTCAGGATCAGCGCCGCGCGCGACTGCCAGTCGGCGTGGCTGGGCATGCCCGACAGGTCCGCGCCCCAACCTTCGTCGACCACCGCCAGCGCCACGGCCGCGGCCTTGGCGGCGCCGACGCCCGGCACCACGTCGAACGCGGCGAGATGGCGCGCGATGCGGATGCGCAGGCTGTCGTCACACTGGGGCATGGCGCACAGCATACTGAGCGCGCGCGCCAAGGTCAGTACCTACCCCATCAGTCAGGATTGAAAAGGCCCCGGCCTTGGGCCACAGTCCCTTCGCCCGTCGTCGCCACAACGCACCCGGTCAGCGCCGCGGGTCCGGTCGAACCTCACGTTCGAGTACACCAATCGCAGGCTGTGGGCGGTGCATGTTGCCGTCCGGGGAGACGCAGGCATGGCAAGTTTCGATACCCTCATTCAAGGTGGCACGGTGGTCGATGGCAGCGGCGCGGCCGCGCATACCGCCGACGTTGCCATCAAGGACGGCATGATCGCCGCCGTTGGTCGCAATCTCGGCAGCGCCGCCGAGACCGTCAACGCCGACGGCCTGTTGGTGACGCCGGGCTGGGTCGACATCCACACCCATTACGACGGCCAGGCCACCTGGGACCCGGTGCTCACGCAATCGGTCAGTCACGGCGTGACGACACTCATGATGGGCAACTGCGGCGTCGGCTTCGCGCCCGCCAAGCCGGACAGGCACGACTTCCTCATCGAACTGATGGAAGGCGTGGAAGACATTCCCGGCGTATCGCTGCGCGCCGGTCTGCCGTGGGCCTGGGAATCGTTCCCCGAATACATGAACGTGCTGGACGCGACGCCGCGCACCATCGACATCGCCACCCAGCTCAGTCACGGCGCCTTGCGCGCCTACGTGATGGACAAGCGCGGCGCCGACAACGAGAACGCCACCGCCGCCGACATCGAACACATGGCGCGCTTGACGCGCGAAGCGATGGACGCCGGCGCCTTCGGATTCTCGAGCTCGCGCACGCCCGTGCACATCGCGCTCGACGGCCGCCCCGTGCCCGGCACCTACGCGGCCGACGACGAACTCATCGCGCTGGCGCGCGCGGTCAAGGGCAGCGGCCGCGGCCTGGTCGAAATCGTGCTGGCCGGCGTCGCCGGTGAAGACAGCGATGGCCTCGATCGCGAGATGGCGATGCTGCGGCGGGTGGCGGAAGGCTCGGGCGCGGCGGTGATGTTCCTGCTGGTGCAACAGCTCGGCGATTCGACCCAGTGGCGCCGTCAGCTCGACGCCTGTGACGATGCCGCCAAGGCCGGCCTCACGCTCATCCCGCAGGTGGCGGGCCGGCCGATCTCGATCCTGTTCTGTTTCGAAGGCGAGCATCCGTGGAAGTTCATGCCGAGCTACCAGGAGATCGCCGACCTGCCTTTCGATGCGCGCTACGCGAAGCTGCGCGATCCGGCGTTCCGGGCGCGGCTCCTGGCCGAACAGGATCCGAATGACCAGGGCTTTTCGCTGTTGTACAAGAACCCGGTGCTGTGGGACTTCACCTATCCCGCCGGCAGCCCCATCAACTACACGCCGGATCCGAACAACAGCGTGGCGAAGATCGCGGCGCGCGAAGGTCGCTCGCCGTGGGAAGTGGCCTATGACCTCTTGCTCGCCGACAACGGCCAGTCCTTCCTCATGTATGCGCTGACCGGCTACGCCGACGGCAACACCGACGCGGTGCAGACCATGGTGCGCCATCCGCGCAGCGTGCTCGGCCTGTCGGATGCCGGCGCGCACGTGCGCTTCATCGCGGACTACGGCGTGCATTCCTACATGCTCTCCCACTGGGTGCGTGATCACGACGCAAGCGATCCGAAGCACATGGCGCTGGAGTTCGTGGTCAAGAAGATGACCAGCGACAACGCCGCCGTGTACGGCATGAAGGATCGCGGACGGCTGGCGCCCGGGCTGCGCGCCGATATCAACCTCATCGATCTCGCGCGCCTCGGCAGCGGTCGCCCGCGCATGGTGTACGACCTGCCGGCCGCGCAGGCGCGCCTCGATCAGAGCGTCACCGGCTACGTCGCGACCTATGTCAAAGGCCAGGCGGTGCTGCGGGCCGGCGCCGACACCGGCGCGCGTCCCGGGCGCCTGGTGCGCAGCCGCTGAGGTGACTTCCAGGCGTTGCGGGACGCGCGGCAGGCGCGTTCCGTGGCGCTTCTCCCGCCCCTTCCCTGTGCCCCGTCGCGGCGATAGATTAGCGCGATGCGCAATGGAAAGGAGGCCAGCACGGCGGTCACGTCTGGTCACCCGACGAGGACCGACGACGATCGCAGCTCGCGTGCCGAGCGTCTGCTCGCCAGCATTCAAAACGTGGTGTGGGAAGCCGACCTCGATCTCGGCAACTTCATCTACGTGAGCCCGCAGGCCGAGCACCTGCTCGGCTATCCCCGCACCGCGTGGCTGGCGCCCAATTTCTGGGCCGACCACATCCACCCCGACGACCGCACGCGGACCGTCGAGTTTTGCCAGCGCGCGGTCAGCGAGCGGCGCAGTCATTACTTCGAATACCGCATGATTGCCCTCGATGGCCGCGAGGTGTGGATAGGCGACAGCGTGACGGTGGTCGTCGAGGAAGGCCAGGCACGGCGTCTGTGCGGGGTGATGAGCGAAGTACCGGCGCGCCTGTTCGGACGCGCCAATATGCAATCGCCGACCACGCCGGCGCCGGCCACGCTCAGTCCCGCCGCGCACGCGGCCGACATCGAGCGCCAGCAACGCCTGCACTTTCTCGAATGCATGGAACGGGTCAACACCGTCGTGCAGCGCGGCGCCGGTGACCTCCAGCAGGTGATGAGCGAGCTGCTGGACGTGCTGCTCGAGATCTTCGATTGCGACCGCGCGCGTCTGTTGGCACGGCGCGAACTCGAGCCAACGCGCTGGATGCAGCGACTGGTACGGCAACGCGACGGCACGCCGTCCATCGCCGAGCCGCGCATCGCCGACGAACTCGTCGAAGACATGCTGCGCAAGGTGATGGCGGCGCCCGGCGCGTTGCGCTTCGGCCCGCAAGCGGCACTGGCCATCGCGCCCAGCGTGCGCGCGAGCCAGCAGTTGCAGTCACTGCTGGCGGTACGCATCGACCCGAACATCGGTGGTCCGTGCATCCTCGAGCTGCACCAGAGCCGTTTTGCGCGCGTATGGTCGGCGTCCGAAGTGCGGCTGTTCGAGCAACTGGCGTTACGCATCGCCGATGCGCTCGGCGCCCTGGTCGCCCATCACGCCCTCAAGCTCAGCGAAAGCCGACTCGCCGATGCGCAGCGACTGGCGCGCATCGGCTACTGGGAACGCGATCTCGATGCCGGCCTCGTCACGCTATCGGAGCAGACCTGCCACATCCTCGGCGTGCCACCCTTCGACGGGCCGCAGAACCTCGATGAGTGCAACGCGCGCTGGCTGTCGCATGTACATCCCGACGATCGTGAACGGGTGGCGCAGGCCATGAACGACACCATTCACCTGGGCACGCCCTACGACGTCGAATATCGTCTGATCAATCTCGATGGCGAAACCCTGCACCTGCGCAGCATCGGTCGCGACATTCCACGCGGCCCCGGCCAGGCGCGACGCTGGTTCGGTACGCTGCAGGACAACACGCCGCTGCGGCGCATGGAGGAGGAACTGCGCCGCAGCGAGGCGCGCTTCCAGGCCTACATGAACCACACCACCGATTCGATCACGGTGCACGACGAGGTGGGCCGCGTGGTCGAAGTCAACCAGCAACTGTGCGATTCGCTCGGCTACAGCCGCGAGGACTTTCTCGGCCAGTTTCCGTATTTCTACGATCCGAGCATCACTGCGCTGCACCTGTTCTCCATCGGTCGACGCCTGGACGCCGGCGAGGTGGTGGCCTTCCGCACCCGTCACCGACGCAAGGACGGCAGCGAGATCCCCACCGAAGTGCGCATCCGACGCTTCAAAATCGAAGGCCAGACCCGCGGCGTGGCGGTCACGCGCGACATCAGCGAACAGGTCAAGGCTGAGCGGGCACTGCAGGAAAACCACGCTCTGCTCCAGGCCATCGTCGAAGGCAGCGCCGACGCCATCAGTGTCAAGGACAAGGACGGCCGCTACCTGTTGATCAACGCCGCCGGCGCGTGGCGGCTCGGCCATCCGGCGGAGGAGATCATCGGCCATACCGATGCCGAACTCGCGCCGGACAAGCAGGCCACGGTCACCAGCCGTCGCGCCCTGCCCGCGCCGCAGCTGCTGAACGGCGAGATGTTCGAAGAAGTCGTGACCCTGGGCAGTGCCACGCGGCATTACCTGTCGACCAGCCATGGCTTTCGCGACGCCGCCCACCATGACGTGGGCGTGGTCAGCATCTCACGCGACATCACCGAGTTGCGTCGGCTCGAAGACCAGCTGCGCCACGCGCAGAAAATGGATGCCATCGGACGCCTGGCCGGTGGCGTGGCCCACGACTTCAACAACCTGCTGACGGTGATCCTCGGCTACGGCACGGTGGTGCACGGCCGCCTCGCCGCCGACGACGTCAACCTGCGTCCGCTGGAAGAAATGCTGAAGTGCGGAGAGCGCGCGGCCAACCTGATCCGCCAGCTGCTGGCCTTCAGCCGCAAGCAGACCCTGCATCCGGCGCGCGTGCGCCTGCAGGAACTGCTCGGCGAATGGCGGCAATTGATCCGTCCGCTGCTGAGCGAGGACGTCGAGCTCGAAATCAGCGTCGATGCCGAGGTCGGCGCGGTCGAAGTCGACCCGGTCTACCTCGAGCAGGCGCTCACCAATCTCGCCATCAACGCACGTGACGCGATGCCCGACGGTGGGCGCCTCGGCATCGAACTCAGCGCGGTGCATCTCGACGTCGATGCCTGCGCGCGCCTCGGTCTCGCCACGCCCGGCCCCTACGCACTGGTGCGGGTCAGCGATACCGGCATCGGCATGGATGCCGAAACCCAGGCGCGGATCTTCGAACCCTTCTTCACCACCAAGGCCGTCGACAAGGGCACCGGCCTCGGCCTGGCGATGGTGTATGGCTTCGTCGCGCAGTCGGCCGGCCACCTGGAAGTCAGCAGCAGCCCCGGCCAGGGCAGCGTGTTCAGCCTGCTGCTGCCCTGCGCAACACAGGCGCCGTCATGGGAGATACCGAGCACCACGCTGCCCGCGCCGGCGCCGCGCCAGGGTGACGAGACCGTGCTGCTGGTCGAAGACGAAGCGGCGGTGCGCAAGCTGACCCGCGAACTGCTCGAACATCAAGGCTACCGCGTGATCGAAGCCGCTGACGGCGTGGAAGCGCTGGACCTCGCGGCGCGCCACGCCGGCGTCATCGATCTGCTGCTCACCGACGTCGTGATGCCGCGCATGAAAGGCCCGGAGCTGGCCGCCAAGCTGGCGGCCGCGCGTCCCGGCGTGCGCGTGCTGTTCATGTCCGGCCATTCGGAACGCGGCGGCACGCCACTGCCGGAGGTGATGATCAAACCTTTCCGCCCCGAAACCCTTGCCAAGCGCGTACGCGACGAACTCGACAAACACGCCCCATGAAGCCCGGCGGCGATTGACGATGCACGCGCACTTGGTAAGACTGCGGGCGTGTCCCTCGCAACGCAGCCACCGACATGACCGCCAGCAATTCCGAAACCGTCCGCCGCTTCTGCCACAGCCTGCAGGGCGGCGACATGGCGCTCGCCGCGCTTCATCTCAGCAACGACGTGTTCTACCAGAACATGCCGTGGGAACCGATGCGCGGCGCACGCACCGTGCAGGAATTCCTGCAGCCCTTCGTCGATGGCACCCACTCCACCCTGACCTCCATGGAAATCCACCACCAGGTGGCGGAAGGCGACACGGTCATGAACGCCCGCACCGAAGTGTGGGAGCGGCGCAACCTGCGCGTGGTGCTGCCGGTGGCCGGCGTGTTCGTGCTGCGCGAAGGCCTCATCGTACGCTGGTGCGATTACTGGGATCTGGCCACCTTCAAGCCCTTGCTGGACGCCATCAGCAAGTAGCCGGCGTCAGGCACGCCGCTCGGGCATGCCTGACGCGGCCAGCACGGCCGGCTGGGGAAGCCGGCCGCGCACGCTTGCGAAATTCATCCGGTGTCATGAACCGATCAGCGCTTCGAAGCATTTCGCAGGCACGGCTGACTTCGTCAGGATTTCAAGCGCCGCGGCGATATCGAGCGCGGCATTTGCGACCGGTTCAGTTTCATCAGCCTCGCCTTGCACCGTCTTGGCAGCCTCCTCGACAACCTTCGCGTCTTTCTTTATCTGCGCCTCTTGATCGGCGGCATTGGTGAATGCCACCTGGGCCCTGTCGGCTTCCATCGCGAGAAGCTTGTGGGTGGTATCCATCATGGCGAGATTGTCCTTGAGCGAAACAAGTTCGGCTTGCTCGCTCGCGGCCAGCGCCGCGTCTCCGTTATCCTTGAGTTTTGCTTCCAAGCTGTCGACACGCGCCGACATCCTGCCGCGGACACCGAAAGGGGCACCGTGGCGGGCCAGGGCAGCGCTGGATTCAACTTGCTGGCTCAGCGCTTGACGGTTGGTCTCGGCCGCCGCCACTTGGGCGTTGGCGGACTCGACGGCCGGAGCCGCCGTTGCCTTGACCGCATTGATATCCTTGGCCACGGCATTGGCCGCTTCACGAAGCTTCTTGCCAGCCTCAGCCAGTTCTTTTTCGCGGGCGCCAAATGTGGTTTTGACCGTATCCATCGCCGCATCCAATTTGGGCCCGTGCGCCAGTAGCTGCAGGTTCACGGTCTGGACCACGCCGACCGTCACGCTGTCCAGCATTCGCACTTTCGCTGCGTCATCGAAATCAAGCAGCCGCGTGACACGAGACAGCGCCTGCCGCAACTCCTGCCGGCTGGCGAGCGTGTCGCGCGCGCTGGCGGCGACAACAGTGGCGGCCGGGATGGAGTACTGGGCCTGCAGCGCCATGGACGCTTTCTCGAGTTCGGTGTCGCTTGAATTCAGAAACGTCACAATCTCGGGAGCGCCATCGACATCGGCTGGCGGCGTCCTGTCGACGGCGATACGGCCGCACTGCAGCGCCGCGATGCCTTGCTCATAGATCGCCTTGCGCTCCTGTATCGGAATATAGGTACGGCCGGCCGTTACCGCCGCACCCAGCGCGGCGGTCCCCAAGATGGCATCTCGAGAGCCACTGAATGCGCCGAGCGTGGTTGCGCCCAGCCCGATGCCCAACAGTCCCGCGCCAGACCAGAACTCGAACTTCATGTGTTCTTCGATACCTTTGTCGAGTTCCGTGATGACTTGCTGCAACCGCCCCTTGGCCGCATCCACGTCACTGGACGCGACAGGAGTGACTGGAGTCACGCGTGGACTCATGACACTGGCGCACCCGCCCAATTGCACTGATGCCAACAAGATGACCAGCAGCCTGCTGCGACTCGAAACACTCATGTCACTCTCCTTTGCCTGACAGAACACCACGACCGGCATCGCCCCGCCCGGCGCGACGCTGCGACGCGAATCAAGACTCGGAGGAAACTGTAGGAAACGCGCCATACCCTGCGCCACTCTCAATTGGGAGACGCGCACCGGGGACGTCATCGCCCGGCAGTCCTTTGCCACCCGCCGCGCGCGGCCCGCACTTGCGTGCCACTGATAGCGCGTGGCGGACGCTGCCAAGTAGCCTTTTGCGGGCTGCTACGGCACTATTCCGGCTCCCCCACCCGACCCGGAAGCCGCATGCATCTCGCTCTCACCGAAGAACAAGCGCTCATCCAAGACACCGCGCGGCGCTTCGCCGCGAGCGAACTGGCGCCGGTCGCGGCCGAGGTCGAACGGCCGGAATTTCGCGGCGCCTATCTCGCCAACCTGAAGAAGCTCGCCGAACTCGGCTTCATGGGCCTCAACGTCGACCCGGCCCACGGCGGCAGCGGCGTGGGCGTGGTGGCGTTCAGCGTCGCGGTCACCGAAGTGGCCAGCGCCTGCGCCTCGACGGCGGTGGCGATGTCGGTCAACAACATGGTGGCCGAAGTCATCCAGGCCATCGGCAACGACGCGCAGAAGCAGCGCTACATCGAACGCATCTGCAATGGTGAATACCCGGCCGCCGGCTTCTGCCTGTCCGAGGCCGGCGCCGGCTCCGATCCGTCGGCCATGAAGACCCGCGCGCGTCGCGACGGCGCCGACTACGTGTTGAACGGCACCAAGATGTGGATCTCGAACGCCGAGTACGCCGGCGTGTTCGTGGTGTGGGCGGTGACCGATGCCGACGCCGCACCGGGCAAGGGCATTTCCTGCTTCCTGGTCGAAGCCGGCACGCCGGGCCTCTCCATCGGTCCGCATGAACACAAGATGGGCCAGCGCGGTTCGAGCACCAACCCGGTCATCTTCGAAGACGTGCGTGTGCCGGCCAGCGCCATGCTGGGTCGCGAGAATGACGGCTTTCGCATCGCGGTCGGCGAACTGACCGGCGGCCGCATCGGCATCGGTTCGCTGGCGCTCGGCATCGGCAACGCCGCCATCGACATCGCGCGCAAGTACGTCACCGAGCATGAACAGTTCGGCAAGCGCATCGGCGATTTCCAGGGCGTGCAGTGGATGCTGGCCGACACCTACACCGAACTCGAAGCGGCGCGCCTGCTGCTCATGAACGCCGCCTTCCAGAAAGAGAGCGGCCTGCCCTATGCCAAGGCCGCGTCGATGGCCAAGCTGTTCGCGACCGAGTGCGCCAACAAGGCCTGCTACACGGCGCTGCAATTGATGGGCGGCGTCGGCTACACCGAGGCGATGCCGCTCGAGCGCCTGGCGCGCGACGCACGCGTGACCACGATTTACGAAGGCACCAGTGAAATCCAGCGCGTCATCATCGCGCGTGAACTGTTGAGGGAAGTGGCGTGAATTTCGAACTACCGGAAGAACTGCAAGCGTATCTCGCGGAACTGGACCAGTTCATCGAGCAGGAGATCAAACCGCTCGAGGCCGAAGACGACAACATCCGCTTCTTCGATCATCGCCGCGAACATTCCCGCACCGATTGGGACAACGGCGGCATTCCGCGCCACGACTGGGAAGCGCTGCTGGCCGAAGCACGACGCCGCGCCGACGCCGCCGGTCACTACCGCTATGCCTTCCCCAAGGAATTCGGCGGCCGCGACGGCACCAATCTCGGCATGGCGGTGATCCGCGAACACCTGGCGGCCAAGGGCCTTGGCCTGCACTGCGATCTGCAGAACGAGCACGCCATCGTCGCCAACAACATCGGCCTGTTGCTGATGCTCCACTACGGCAGCGAAGAACAGAAGCGCCAATGGGTGGAACCGTTGGCCAACGGCACCGGCTTCATCGCCTTCGGCATCACCGAGCCCAAGCACGGCTCGGATGCCACCCACATGGAAACCACCGCCGTGCGCACCGCCAATGGCTGGCGCATCAACGGCGAAAAGACCTGGAACACCGGCATCCACACCGCGCCCTGCGACATGATCTTCGCGCGTACCGCCGGCAAGGCCGGCGACGGTGACGGCATCACCGCCTTCCTGGTGCCGACCGATGCGAAGGGCTTCAAGGTCGAACAGATGCTGTGGACCTTCAACATGCCGACCGACCATGGCCATATCAGCATGACCGATGTCGAAGTGCCGGATTCGGCGATCCTCGGCAAGGAAGGCCGTGGCCTGCAGATAGTGCAGCACTTCTTCAACGAGAATCGCATCCGCCAGGCGGCCTCCAGCCTCGGCGCCGCGCAGTTCTGCGTCAACGAAGCGGTGGCCTACGCGCTCGAACGCAAACCCTTCGGCAAGCCGCTGGCATCGAACCAGGGCATCCAGTTTCCGCTGGTGGAACTGCAGACCCAGTGCGAGATGGTGCGCGCGCTCATCCACAAGACCGCGTGGATGATGGACAAGTACGGCGCCTTCTCGGTGTCGGACAAGGTATCGATGTGCAATTTCTGGTCTAACCGCCTGTGCTGCGAAGCGGCCGACCGCGCCATGCAGGTCCATGGCGGCATGGGTTATTCACGGCACAAGCCGTTCGAACACATCTACCGTCATCATCGCCGCTATCGCATCACCGAAGGCGCGGAAGAGATCCAGATGCGCCGCGTGGCGGGCTACATGTTCGGCTTCATGAAGCAGCGCGCGCCCAAGGGCGTGGTGGAGTAAGGGTCACCGCGCTGGCACAGCACATCTCGCCCGCGCGGCGAGGTGTGCCCGGCGTTCTTGACAGTGCGCGGGCCGACCCCGCATTGTCGTTCCCACCTGCAACACGGAGCGCAACCATGAAACTCGTGCCCTTGATGACCTACTACGCCAAGCTCACGAATGCCTTGCCGGTCGGACCCGGCATGTACGGCAATCGCCTGATCGTGGAAGTGGACGGCGGCGAATTCGAAGGGCCGCGGCTGAAAGGCGTGATCCGCAAAGCCGGCTGCGCCGACTGGCTGACCATGACCGAGGACTTCGGCCACCTCGACGTGCGCGCGACGCTCGAAACCCACGACGGCGCCTTCATCTACCTCGAATACATCGGCAAGCTGGAATTGACACCCAAGGTGCAAGCCGCGCTGGCCGGCAACGGCAGCACCGAGTTCGGCGAAAGCTATTTCGTCACCGCGCCGCGCATGCAGACCGGCGATCCGCGCTATTCGTGGGTCAACAACATGATCTGCGTGGCACAGGGCAAGATCGGCGCCGGCCGCGTCGATTACCGGGTGTTCCAGGTGGTCAACGACTGATCGTTTGTGGGTCCGACTTCAGTCGGATATTCGAGGCGCGACGGCAGTGTCAGACTGAAGTCTGACCCACATGTGGCGGCGTTACGCGAACAAGCGGTTCGCCTCCAGTGCGCCGCTCAGGTCGCGGTATAAGCCGCGCAACTGCTCCCGCGTCGGCGTCTGCCCGCCTACCGCCAGCAGGCGCCGCGCCAGCGGCGCGCGGCGCAACAGGGCAGCGACGTGTTCACCGCCCGGCCCTTCCAGCACACCGTTGCGCGTACACAGGGTGTGCCACGCCTCACCCATGGTGCAGGCCTGCGCGCCGAGACCAAGCGCGGCAAGTACCGAAGCATCCTCGATCACGACCTGTTCACCGTCCCTGAGGCTGCGCTCGAACAGGCTCGCCAGCGCCTCGGTCGACACCACCGCCTGCGCGTCGCGTGAACTGAAGCGCTCCTCGTACAGGGCCTTGACCAGCGCCACCACCGCGCGCGCCACGGCGAGGTCGGCACGTGGGCTTTCCTGCGCATCGAGTATGCGGATCTCGATGGCGCCGCGTTCGAAGCGCGCAATCGCGCCGCGTGAATTGAGCCATTCGCCGTCCAGCACCTTGTCGGTGTCGAGCGGCGCGATGGCGCGGAACATCGGCGCCAGGATGCGCTCATGGTATTCATCGATGCTGGCCACGCACTCCGGGACCACACGGCCGGTAATCTCCGGCACGCGCTTCTGGTTCAGCCGATAGGTTTCGAGGCGCGTGTCGAGCAGGCCGCTGGCCTTGCCGTCCACGTAGGGCGAGGCTGCCGCCAGCGCCGGCAACAGCGGCAGGGCGATGCGGATGGCATCGTGCAGGCGCACGAACTCGGCATCGTCGGCGAACGGCAGGTTGATGTGCATGCTCTGCAGGTTCGCCCAGCCATGACCGCGGCAATTGAAGATGCGGTCGTAGGCGGCGTAGATCTCGTTCTGCTCGTGGGGCCACAGGCGTTGCTCGGTCAAGGGGTCCATCCACGGATGCATGGGCCCCGGCAGGATGCGCGCGTCGTGCTTTGCCAGCAGGCGCTCGATGCGCGCCACTTCCGCGCTGAACAAATCGTCGAGGCCATCGAGACTGGCGGCCGGCCCGTTGGTCTTCAATTCGATGACGTGCAGCGACAATTCATTCGACCAGCCGATGGGCCCGTCGGCGAACTCGTTGACCTCGGCGCCCGCCACGTCGGCAAGCAGCCTGTCGGCGATCGCGCGCACGTCCAGCGTGTCGCGGTCGACGATGGCGTATTCAATCTCGATGCCGTAAGCGGCGAAGGCATGCAGGGGGGCGCGCTTGCTCATGCGATGTCGAACTCCAGGCGCTTGCGCGCGATGATGCGGCGGAGCATGAGCCCCATGATTTCGCGGTACAGGGCATCTTTCAGGATCTTGTCTTCGTTGCCGGCATCGACATTGGGATTGTCGTTGACTTCGATCACCACCGCGCGACGGCCGATGCGTTTCAAGTCGACGCCATAGAAGCCGTCGCCGATGAGATTGGCGGCGCGCACCGCGGCACGCACGATGTCGGCCGGCGCTTCGGCGACGGAGAGGGTATCGACCGCGCCCTCGGCGGCGGTCTTGCCACTGGCGTCGCGCTGGATCACCTGCCAATGGCTCTTGGCCATGTGGTAACGGCACACATAGAGCGGCCGACCGTCGAGCACGCCCACCCGCCAATCGAAATCGGTGGGGCAGAACTCCTGCGCGACGACCAGATCCGAGCCATCGAAGAATTTCGCCAGCGCGCGATGCAATTCCTCGGCATCGGCGACCTTGATGACGCCGGCCGAGAACGAACTGTCCGGCGCCTTCAGCACGCACGGGAAGCCGCACACCGCCTCGACCTCGTGGGCGTTGCCGCGATGCACGATCAGGGTCTTGGGAATGGCGACGTCGTAACGGTCCAGCAGTTCGGCAAGATAGACCTTGTTGGTGCAGCGGATGATGGAGCGCGGATCGTCGATGACCACCAGGCCCTCGGCCTCGGCGCGCGTCGCCATGCGGAAGGTGTGGTGGTTGACCGCCGTCGTTTCGCGGATGAACAAGGCATCGAATTCGGCCAGGCGCCCGACATCATCGCGCGTGATGAATTCACAGGCCATGCCGACCGCGTCGGCGGCGCGTTCGAATTTCTTCAGCGCGCGCGCATCGGAGGGCGGCGTCTTTTCATTCGGGTCGACGAGGATCGCGACGTCGAAGCGCGAGGCGGCGCGCTTGCGCCGCACCGGGTGGCTGCGCTGGAAATGCGTGGCGGCGGCCTGTGCCACGAAGGCGTGATGCTTTTCGGGAATGTCATTGGCGCCGACCAGCACCACCGAGCGTAATTCCCAACGCTTGCCGCTGCGCTCCAGGCGCGCGCGCAGCAGGGGCGCCGGGAACAGGTCGAACAAGGCCTTGGCCAGCGCGTCGTAGCGGCTGGCCATGTTCTGTCCGAAGTAGACAGACAGCTCGAAGCTCTTCGAGCGCAGCGGCTTCAGCATGCGCTGAATGCGCTCGTCGAGGTCCTCCGACAGCGCCCGCACCACGCTGCGCGAGCGCAGGCCCTGCAGGGTGCTGATGCTCGGCATCGGCCGATGGCCGCGCGCTTCGGCCAGCAAGGACACGTAGTAGCCGCCGGTCTGGTAGCGATAGGAGCGGCACAGGTTGAAGACCTTGGCGGCGCGCATGTCGCTGTAGCGGCGGTCCGTCAGGTAGTCACCCGACGAGATTACTTCGACGCCGGGAATGGTCAGCGGCCAGCGCTTGGGATTGTCGACGACCAGAAGAGCACTCATTTCTCACGCTCCAGGATGAGCAGGCTGGCGTCGTAGGTCATGACGCCGAGCAGGATGGCACCGATCACGCGATCGATGTGTACCCAGTACTTGTGGCCCGCGCCAACCGGGTTGGGTACGTAGGGATCGGCCACGGCGATGCTGCGGTCCTCGCGGTTGTAACCGGCCAGCACCACGAAGTGACCACAGGATTCGCCGTGCACGTCGTCCGGATCGTCGTGCGGCCCGGCGATGCGGGCCTGACGATAGAGGTAAGTGAGATTGAGACCGGCAATCACCGGCACGCCGCGACGGAACATGCCGCGCAGTTCACCACGAGTCAGGTCGGTAAAACGCAGACGTCCGCCACGTTCCAGGAATTCACAATAGCCTTCGACCGCGAATTTGAACTTGGCGCTGCGTTTGCGCGCCGCGCGCTCGCGCAGCTTGGCGGCGATGTCGGTGTCCGCATCCTCGAACCAGGTCGGGTCGAACAGGTTCAGATTGAAGGTGTAGATGGTGGCCTCGAAGCCACGCTTCAGGGCGTCGCAGGCGAGATGCACCTCGAGCGTGCCGCCCTCGTCCAGCGACGTGACCGAGCCGATGACCTTGGACAGGCTGACATCGAGGCCGTGGTAGCGATACAGCGCATGCAGACAGGTCGGACCGCAGGTGATGCCGTCGGGCTGCGGCTCGATGTCGACGGGCAGTTCGACGACGTCTTCAGGCATCGCGGCGACGCTGCGAAATCGGGTGACGAATGCTCAGACGCGGCCCCTCCAGGGTGACGGATTTTACCTTGCGACCCGGCGCTCGATACCCAGATCGAGCGCCTAGGACGGCCCGCGATTTTCGGGTTTAATGCCATGCAAGGGAAGAGCACGGCGTCAATCGCAAGCGTGCTCGCCATCGCATTATGTCGCGAGGAACCGCCACGATGAAATTCGGATTGATCTACGAACTGTCCACGCCGCGCCCCTTCACCGCGGCCACCCAGCGCGAGGTGTTCGAAAACGCACTCGAACAGATTCGCGTGGTCGATGAACTCGGCTTCGGCAGCGTGTGGTGTGTCGAGCATCACTTCCTCGAAGAATACAGCCACGCGAGCTGCCCGGACATGTTCCTGACCGCCGCCGCGCGCGAAACCAAGCACATTCGCCTCGGCTTCGGCATCGGCACCTGCGTGCCGTCCATGCATTCGCCGATCCGCTGGGCCGAAAAGGCCGCCTTCCTCGATCACCTGTCCAATGGCCGCGTCGAGTTCGGCACCGGCCGCTCCTCGACCTGGAACGAACTCGGCGGCTTCAATTCCATCATCGACGACACCAAGCGCACCTGGGACGAGTTCTGCCGCGTGATCCCGAAGATGTGGACCGAGGAACGCTTCTCCTACAACGGCACCTACTTCAGCATGCCGGAGCGCTGCGTGCTGCCCAAGCCGATGCAGGACCCGCACCCGCCGCTGTGGGTGGCGGTGACCGCGCCGGGCACCGAGTTCGATGCGGCCGAGCGCGGCATGGGCGCGCTGATCCTGTCGATTGCCGATGTCGAGCGCTGCGTGCCGCGCATCAAGGAATACCGCGAGCGCATCAAGCGCTGCCGGCCGGTCGGCGCCTTCGTCAACGACCAGGTCGCGATCGCCAACTGGCTCTACTGTCATCCGGACGACGATTACGCCAAGCGCAAGGGTGAGGAGCTGGTCGCGACCTTCGGCTACATGGCCGGTCAGACCATCGAGGTGTCGGAGGCCTACCCGGCCAACAACTACACCGCCATCGGCCTGTTGGGCTCACTGCGTCCCGACCCGAATGCGCCGGGCGACCAGAAGAAGCCGCCGGCCAGCGGCCTGTGCTTCGGCAACCCGCAAGCCCTGGTGGAAACCATCAAGCGCTGGGAGGCGGCCGGCGTCGACCACCTGGTGTTCATGATCCAGGCGCGCGAACACCTGCCGCAGAAGGACGTGCTCGATTCCCTGCGCCTGTTCGCCAAGGAAGTCATGCCGCACTTCAGCGGCGCGCGCGTCGGCGCGGCGGTGAACGCATGAACGCGCCGGTCCTGCTCTACGGCAACCGCGCGGCGGACAGCGTGCCGCTGGCGGCCATGGCGCTCGATGTCTCGCCGCAGGAAACCCTGGTCCTGCCCGATGTGCAGATCCTCTACGTGCTGCACGAGATGCCGATGCAGACGGCGCTGGCGCGCCTGCCGGTGGCGCTGCACCCGAGCATCCCGGCGGTGCTCGGCATCACCTTCATGCATGCCAAGGACAGCCCGTTCGGCGAGTTCACGCTGGCCTATGTCGGCATCGCCTGCCGTACCGGCATCAAGCCGCGGCATTTCATCACCGGCGCGTTCTGCGGCAATGCGGACGCCGCCAAGTACTTCGGCGGCCGCTACGGCTTCGACTGCAGGCACGCCGTGGTCAGCTACCACGAGACCTACGACCGCATTCGCGGCGAAGTGAGCGTCGATGGCCGCTCGATACTCGATGTCGCCATCGCCGAATGCATCCCGCTGGTCGGCGCCGGCGGCATGATCAAGTACTCGCCGCCCTTGACCGCGACGCGGGTGGGCGGCGAGCCGGCGCTGGTGCAATTCGAGGCGGGCTACGATTTCAAACGCTCGATACGCGGCCGCTCGCAGCTCGCGACGTTCGACGCCGCCGCCCTCGGCGACGCCGCGCTGACGCCGACCATGGGCATCGCCGGATCTCATGCGGTGGTCGATCTGCATCTCATGCCGGCGCGCTTCCAGGTCTGCCCCCGGGCGCGGCGCGAGAGCGGCATGACCCGGAGGCGCAGTTGGGACAAGTCGGCGCTGACCCGGCGGTCGGGGTCCCCCAGGTGGGACTATCTGTCAGGCTGAAGTCCCGCGAATTCAGTCGCACATTCATGTGTCGATGGTGCCAAGAGGGCGCCTCGGCGGGCCATTGAGTGTCAGACTGACCGCCCCACAGGTCGGGACATTCAGGTCGACGGGCGGTTTCGCTGAAGTCGACCCACGAGGTGATTTCAGTGTCAACCCTCGACCATCGCGCGCATGCTCAGAGGTCGGACATTCAGGGGCAACTGGCGGCGCGTCAGATGTGCGGTGCCACCATGGGTGTTCGCACGAGGGGGCCGTCCCGCGCTCGGCATCCCCGGTGATTACTCGCTCGGCTTGTTCAAGGCCATCGAGCAATCGCCGCTGGCACTGATCGGCACCTGTGACGAACAGGGCGCGGGCTTTGCCGCCGATGCCTACGCGCGTATCCGCGGGCTCGGCGCGGTGGCGGTCACCTATGGCGTCGGCGGCTTGAAGCTCGTCAACTCCACCGCCCAGGCCTACGCCGAGCGCTCACCGGTGGTCGTCATCAGCGGCGCGCCGGGCGTCGGTGAAGCGGCCAACGACGCCCTGCTCCACCATCGTGTGCGCGATTTCGGCACGCAGATGCGCGTGTTCCGCGAGGTGACGGTGGCGCAATGCCTGCTCGATGACCCGCAGACCGCGCAGCGTGAAGTGCGACGCGTGCTGGCGGCGGCGGCGCGCAACAAGCGGCCGGTATACATCGAGATCCCGCGCGACCGCGCCTTGGCGCCGATAGCCGACGAAGGACCGGAGTCCACCGCTCCCGCGACGCCGACCTGTGACGCCGCCACGCTGGCCGAAGCCTTGCACGAAGCGGTCGACATGCTCAATCGCGCCACGGCGCCGATCATCCTGGCGGGCGTCGAGCTGCATCGCTTCGGCCTGCAGGACAAGCTCATCCAGCTGGTCGGCAAATCCGGCATCCGCTTCGCCACCACCATCATGGGCAAGTCGGTGGTCAACGAAGAACTGCCGGGCTTCGTCGGCGTGTATGCCGGCAGCCTGTCCAACGAGATGGCGCGTGCGGCGGTGGAGTCCAGCGACTGCGTGCTCAATCTCGGCGCGATGCTGACCGATCTCGACACCGGCATCTTCACCGCCAACCTCGACCCGGCGAAGCTGATCGCGGCCGGCGCCGAATCGCTGAGCATCCGTCGTCATCATTTCCAGGGCATCGGCCTCGCGACCTTTCTCGACGGCCTGTGCCGCGCCAACCTGGTGGCGCGCGGCGCCCTGCCGCCAAGCTGTCATGCGCGCCTCGACAGCTTCGAGCCGGTCGGCGATGGCGCGGTCTCGATCGCGCGCCTGTTCGAATGCCTGGACGCCGAGCTGTCGGAGAACATCGCGGTGATTGCCGACCCCGGCGATGCCCTGTTCGGCGCCATCGATCTGACCATCCATTCGCGCAGCGAATTCGTGGCCTGCGCCTACTACGCGTCGCTGGGCTTCGCGGTGCCCGCCGCCGTGGCGCTGCAGCTCGCCGAGCCGCAATGGCGGCCGCTGGTGCTGGTCGGTGACGGCGCCTTCCAGATGACCGGCATGGAGTTGTCCACCGCCGCGCGTTACGGCCTGACGCCGATCGTGGTGGTGCTGGACAACAATGGCTACGGCACCGAGCGACCGATGCTGGATGGCTGCTTCAACGACGTGCAGCCGTGGGCGGTGAGCCGCATTCCGGACGTGATAGGCAGCGGCCGCGGCTACGAGGTCGACACCGAAGCGCAATTCGTGGCGGCCTTGAAGTCGGCCATCGCCGACACGCGCCAACTCGCCGTCATCCATGTACACATCGCGCAAGGCGATGTGTCACCGGCGCTGGAGCGGCTGACGCGGGAGCTCGGCAGGCGGGTCTCCTGACCATTGAAAATCCTGTGTGGGTCAGACTTCAGTCTGACACTCGATCTGCAATTCCGAAGTGTCAGACTGAAGTCTGACCCACAGTTCAAGAGAATGGCCGGCTGCAGCGCCGCCCCTCAATGCGCCCCGCCCGCATCCGCCGCGCCGGCGGCACTCGCCGCTTTCTGCGGGCGCGCATGCCACACCGTCAGCATCAAGCCCAGGAACAGCACCGCGCTGATGCGGAAGATGTCGGCGGCGGCGAGCATGAAGGCCTGCTGGTCGACCGCGTGGTTGATGATGGCGAGCGCCTCGGCCGGCGGCGGCAGGCTGCGCGTGATGGTGCCGGCGCCGGTGGCGAAGGCCTGGCTGGTGACACTGACCTGTTCCGACAGGTAGGCGTGATGCATGGACGCGCGGTTGTCCCACAGCGTGGTCGCGACCGAGGCGCCGAACGCGCCGGCGGTGATGCGCAGGAAATTCAGCACGCCGGACGCCGAGGCGGTTCTCTCGATGGGGACACCGGACAGGGCGAGGTTGAACAGCGGAATGAAGAACAGTCCGATGGCCGCGCCCTGGATGAAGGTCGGGATGAGGATGGTGACGAAATCGGCCTGGGTGTTGAACAGCGTGCGCATCCACAGCACCACGGAGAACGTCGAGAAACCGATGGTCGCCAGCAGGCGCGGGTCGATGCGGTTGATGTTCTTGCCCACCCACGGCGTGACCACGATCGCGAGCAGGCCGACCGGCGCCATGGCAAATCCGGCCAGCGTCGGCGTATAGCCCATGTGTTGCTGCAGCCACGCCGGCAGCAGCACCAGGTTGCCGAAGAACGCGCTGTAGCCGAGCGCCACGGTGATGGTCGCGACCGCGAAGTTGCGATTGGCGAACAGGCTCAAGTCCACCACCGGGTGCTCGTCGGTCAGCTCCCAGATCAGGAACGCGACGAAACCAACCGCCGCCACCATCGCCAGCGCGATGATCTGGCCGGACTCGAACCAGTCCAGTTCCTTGCCCTTGTCGAGCATGATCTGGAACGCGCCTATCCAGATCACGAGCAAGGCCAGGCCGACGAAATCCACCGGCAGGCGCCGCGTCGGCGATTCGCGATCGCGGTACAGCCACCACGCGATACCGGCGGCGGCCAGTCCCACCGGCACGTTGATGTAGAAAATCCACGCCCAGTGGAAATTGTCGGTGATGAGGCCGCCGAGCACCGGTCCTACCACCGGCCCGACCAGCGAGGTGATGGTCCAGATGGCCAGCGCGGTGCCGGACTTCTCGCGCGGATAGCTGCTGAGCATGAGCGTCTGCGACATCGGGATCATGGGCCCGGCCACCGCGCCCTGCAGCACGCGCATCAAGATGAGTTCGGTCATGTTGGTCGCCATGCCGCACATCCACGACGCGACGGTGAACAGCAGCACGCTGGCGGTGAACAGGCGCACCGCGCCGAAGCGCTGCGCGAGCCAGCCGGTCATGGGCAGGCCGATGCCGCTCGACACCGCGAACGAGGTGATGACCCAGGTGCCCTGGTTGGGCGCCACGCCCAGCGCGCCCGAGATCGCCGGAATCGAGACGTTGGCGATGGAGGTGTCGAGCACGTTCATGAAGGTCGCGGCGGACAGCGCGACACTGCCGAGCAGCAGCTTGACGCCGGTCAGCGGCGGCGGTGGCGCAGCGGGCGGCGGCGCGACGGGAGCCTCGGCGGTATCGCTGTCAGCCGTGCTCATGGCGACATTCAGGGCCGCGCGGCCACGCCATCGCCACGCAGCTTGCCGCTGTTGCGCGCGATGATGTCGGCGATGCGCAGGTCGGCGGCCTTGGTCATGTCTTCGAAGATGTGTGTGCGACTGCGCTCGGCATCGGACGCCGCCACCTCGCGCAATCGCGGACCGCCGGTATCGCGCACTTCGACCTGCACCTGCATCGACAGGCCGACGCGCAACGGATGCGCCTTGGTTTGCTCGCTGTCGAGTTCGATACGCACCGGCACACGCTGCACGATCTTGATCCAGTTGCCGGTGGCGTTCTGCGCCGGCAGCAAGGCGAACGCCGAACCGGTGCCGGCGCCGAAGCCGACCACCTGGCCGTGGTATTCGACCGTGTCGCCGTACATGTCGGCATGCATCGTCACCGGCTGACCGATGCGCATGTCGCCGAGCTGCACTTCCTTGAAATTGGCGTCGACCCACACGTGCTCGAGCGGCACCACCGACAAGAGGTTGCTGCCGGGCTGCACGCGCTGCCCGACCTGCACCGCGCGCTTGGCGATATCACCGTCGACCGGCGCCAGGATGCGCGTGCGCGCCCAGGCCAGGTAGGCTTCGCGCACGCGCGCCGCGGCGCGCTGCACCTCGGGATGTTCTTCCAGCGCCACGCCTTCGGTCATGGCCTGGTTGGCCGACAGCCGCTCTTCGGCCGCCGCGATCGCCGCCGAGGCGGCGTTGCGCACCGCTTCGGCGGTCGCCAGCGCGGCCTGCGCGTGCTTGAGTTCTTCCTTGCCCACCGCGCCGCTCTTGACCAGCGCCGCGCGGGTGTCCAGATCGCCCTGCGCCTTGTCGGCGTCGGTCAGGGCACGCTTCAATTCGGCGCGACGCACGGCGATGTCGGCCGCCAGCGTTTCGTTGGCGGCGTACACGGTGCGCACCTGGCGCAGGGTGCGCGCGAGTTCCGCCTCGGCCTGTTGCAGGGCAATCTCGGTATCGGCCGGGTCGAGTTCAACCAGCAGCTGGCCGGCCGTCACGCGATCGGTATCGCGCACCGTCACCGCCACCACCGTGCCCGTCACCTGCGGCGTGACTTCGACCACGTTGGCCGCCACGTAGGCGTCGTCGGTATGTTCGAAGAAGCGCGCCACCCACCAGTAGTACGCACCGCCGCCGGCGGCGGCGGCGAGGCACGACAACAGCAGCAACACCAGCAAGGGTTTGCGTTTGCCACGCGGAATGGGTGTGGAAGCAGGTGCGGCCATGGTTCGGGTTTCCGGATTAATTGCTGGCGGTGACCGTGGCGGCATCGAAGCCGCCGCCGAGGGCACGATTGAGCGCGACGTTGAGATCGAGCGCGCGGGCCTTGAGTTCGGTGGCGGCGCGACGCTGGCTCAAGACCTCGGTCTCGGTGGCAAGCACGGTGAGATAGCCGGTCAGGCCGGCCTTGTAGCGTTGCAGGGCGAGATCGTAGGCGCTCTCGGCCGACGCCTGCGCCGCGCGCTGCGCGGCCTGGCGATGTTCGAGCGCGCGCAAGGACGTGACCGCATGCACGACATCGCGCAGGGCATCGAGCAGGGTGCCGTTGTATTCGGCGATGGCGCGATCGACCTCCGCATCGGCGAACTTCAGCTTGGAGCGCAGCCTGTCGCCATCGAAGATCGGCAGGGACAGCGTCGGGTTCACGCCCAGCGTGCCGGAACCCGCTTCGAACAGCGACGACAGGCCCAGCGAGGCGATGCCGGCGAAAGCGGTCAGGTTGACGCTCGGGTAGAACTCGGCCTTCACCATCTCGGTGCCGCGCAGCGTGGCTTCGATTTCCCAACGCGCGGCGGTGATGTCGGCGCGGCGCGCCAGCAGGTCGGACGGGATCGACGCCGGCAAGGTCGGCGCCGCGACATCCTTCAGCGCCGGCGCGAGCCGCGCGGTCTTTTCGAGCGGCACCACCGCGAGTTCCGCCAGCCGGCTGCGCATCAATTCAATGTTCTCGTCGAGCAGCGCGAGCTGACCGTCGATGTCGGGCAAGGCGCCCTCGGCCTGACGCAGTTCGACGTTCGAATCGATGCCTTCTGCGACACGCGCCTGCACCAGCGTCAGGATCTTCTCGCGCTGACGCCGCGTGTCCGCCACCACCTGGCGCTCGGCCAGCTGGCGCGCCAGCACGAAATAGGCTTGCGCCACCGTGCTCGCCACCGACAGCCGCACCGCCTGTTGCGCGGCCGCGCTGGCCCGCGCGTTGGACGTCGCGGCGGCCAGCGCCGCCTGGTTGCGCCCGAAGAAATCGAGTTCGTAGGTGCCGTGGAATTCGATGGCATTGTCGGAACCGCCCTCGCCACCGAGGTTGCGATTCTGGCCGTGCTCCGGGTAACGCTGGTAGGTGCTGTCGACCGCGAACGTGACCTCGGGCAGCAGGCGGCCGTGGGTGAAGCCGATGGCCGCTTCCGCCATGGCGATGCGCGCGCGCGCCTTTTCCAGCGACGGGCTGGCGGCCAGCGCGTGCTCGATGAGCTCGTTCAGGGACGCATCGCGGTACACCGTCCACCAGTGTTCGTCGGGCCACGCGTGGAACGCGGTGTCGGTGGCGGCGGCGGACACGTCGAGCGGCTGGGCGCTGGGCGCGAGGCCCTTGGAGCTCACGCAGCCCGCGAGGCCCAGGCCCGCGAGCGCCAGCGCCAGCGCGATGCGAGCCAAGCGCGCGACCTTGCCGGGCGGCACGATCACGGCCGGTCCCCGCGCGTGCCGGCGCCGCTCGCGCCGTTGGCGATCATGCGTTGCAGAAAGCCCATCAGCATGGTGAGTTCGTCCGTCTTGAAATCCTTGAGATGGAGGTTGAGCACTTCGGCCAGTTGCTGCGGGATCTGGCTCGCGACCTTGAGGCCCTCGGCGGTCAGTTCCAGGCGCACCACGCGCCGGTCGCTGGCGCTGCGCGCGCGCGCCACCAGGCCCTTGGCCTCCAGGCGATCGAGCATGCGTGTCATGGCGCCGGTGTCGATGTCCATGCCGCGCGCCAACTCGGCGGCGGTATTGCCGCGCCCCTCGGCCATCAACAACAGCGGGCCCCACTGGCCGGCGGTGAGATCGAGCGGCTGCATGCGCTTTTCGAAATGGCGCTGCATGGACGCATACAGGCGGCGCAGCAGGTAGCCGTAGGAGTTGTCGGTGGCGTAGGTGCGCCCGTCGTAGAAAGTCGATGCGCTGTTCCTGCGCGACGCGCCGGCGGCGCGTGGGCGGACGGTACTCGGCGGGCGACTGCTCATGCCCGCATATTATTGCCTATGCAGTTATTGTCCAAGCATTGATTGCCGCGGCCGTGGTCGGCCGCGGACCGCGCCTCGCGATGGTGCGGGCCCTGGCGCGCAATCCCGGTTAGAATCGCAACGGGGTGGCCGTGGACATCGGCCTCTCCCACGCGTGCGCCACGAGTCGGTGACGCGGGTCCCACCATGAGGACAGCTGTCCAAAAGCACGAACACCGATGCATGTGTCGTAGAGAAGCGCTTCCAGCCGAAGGCCATGCGCGCGAACCGCGCGCCTTCCCGTTACTGCCTGAAGAAACCTCGGCAGCGAGTGGCTGCCAGCGCATCCCGACACCCGCCGATCGCGTCGAGCCGCGGCTCCGATCGCTACGCGTAGCCCGCGATTGGCATGCCGGTCGTTCGTAACCCCAACGGGCCTGGCGGCCCGATACCGGCGCGGCGAGTCGCCGCCCATGCCCCTCGGGAATGGAGTACTAGTGACTGATAAAACCCTGACTGACATCTGTTTCGACAGCTTCGAACTGCACCCCAACCTGCTCAAAGGTCTGGAAAGCGCGGGCTTCGTGCGCTGCACACCCATCCAAGCCATGAGCCTGCCGCTGACGCTGGCCGGCAAGGACGTCGCCGGCCAGGCGCAGACCGGCACCGGCAAGACCGCCGCCTTCCTGGTGGCGATGTACAACCGCCTGTTGATGAACCCCGGCAGCGCCGAGCGGCGCGCGCAGGACACGCGCGCCGTGATCATCGCCCCGACCCGCGAACTCGCCATCCAGATCGACAAGGACGCGCGCCAGATCGGCGCCCACACCGGTCTGCGCACCGCCCTCATCTACGGCGGCGTCGATTACGACAAGCAGCGCAAGGTGCTGGAGGACGGCGTCGATGTGATCATCGCCACGCCCGGCCGCCTCATCGACTTCGTCAAGCAGCGCGCCATCGAGCTCGGCTCGGTGGAAGTGATGATCATGGACGAGGCCGATCGCATGTTCGATCTCGGCTTCATCAAGGACATCCGCTTCCTGCTGCGCAAGATGCCGGGGCCGAGCGAGCGCCAGAACCTGTTGTTCTCGGCGACGCTCAGCCACCGCGTGCTGGAACTCGCCTACGAGCACATGAACGATCCCGAGAAGCTCGTGATCGAATCGGAATTCATCACCGCCGCGAGCGTGCGCCAGAAGGTCTACTTCCCGGCCACCGAGGAGAAGATGCCGCTGCTGCTCGGCCTGCTGGCGCAGATGGACGCCAACCGCACCATGGTGTTCGTCAACACCAAGTACGGCTGCGAGCGCGTGGCCCTGATGCTGGAACGGGCCGGCTACAAGGTCGGCGTGCTGTCGGGCGACGTGCCGCAGAAGAAGCGCGAGACCCTGCTCGCGCGTTTCGTGAAGGGCGAGCTGTCGCTGCTGGTGGCGACCGACGTCGCCGCGCGCGGCCTGCACATCCCGGGTGTCAGCCACGTCTTCAATTTCGACCTGCCGTTCGACGCCGAGGACTACGTGCACCGTATCGGGCGCACCGCGCGCCTCGGCGCCGAGGGCGACGCCATCAGCTTCGCCTGCGACGAGTACGCCATGGGCCTGCCGGACATCGAGGCCTACATCGAGCAGAAGATCCCGGTGGCGCAGGTCGACCCGGCGCTGCTGCTGCCCCTGCCGCCGCGTCGCGCGCCGCGCGCCGAAGGCGAGCCGGGCGAAGAGTCGGTGATCGAGGACGCGCTGGCCGCCGCCACCGCCGAACGCAAGCGTCGCCGCGAACGCGACGGTGGCGGGCGCGGCCGTGATGGTGGTGGCCGCAGCGGCGGTGGCGGTCGCGGTCGCAGCGGCTCGTCACGCGACGGTGGACCGCGCCGTGAAGGCGGGCCGCGTCGCGAGGAGCCGCGCGCCGCGGCACCGGCGCCGGCCGAGGCATTGGTCGCGGAAGCCGCGGCGGCGATCGGCGACGAGGGCGCGCAACGCAAGCGTCGTCGACGCCCGCGCAAGCCGCGCGCCGAGGGCGTGCCGACCACGGTCGAGGTCAGCGTCGCCACGCCGGCGAGCGCCGAGCCCAAGAGCAGTGGCGACACCCCCAAGCTGCGCACCCGCCTCAAGCAGAAAGTGAAGTCCTTCCTCGCCGTGTTCCGCGGCGGTCGCCACTAGGCGTGCCCGGGCGGCGGGCATCGCGCCCCGCCGCCCACCCCGATCCGAGGTTCGTGTTTCACCTTAAGTTTGGTGAAAAATGTCCGCCAAATCATTGACGTCGACGCACTTGCTCACCAGTATTAGTACTTGAGCAAGGCGCCCAGGCGGCGTCATCGAACAGCGACGCACGCAGACCTTTTCAAGCACATCACGAGCACCCTATGGCGACACGACGCGGTACAGCCGGCAAGGATTCCCTGACGGGCAGCAGCAGCGCCGACGTCTTGCTGGGCTTGGCGGGCAACGACACCCTGCGCGGCCTGGCCGGCAACGACAAGCTCGATGGCGGGCTCGGCAACGATGTCCTCGACGGCGGCACCGGTAACGACATCCTGCTGGGCGGGGCCGGCAATGACACGCTGGTGGGCGGCGACGGCAATGACACACTGTCTGGCGGCGACGGTAACGACACGCTGTCCGGCGGCGCCGGTATCGACACCCTGCTGGGTGGCGCCGGCGTTGATCGCGTCATCGGCGGCGATGGCAACGACAGCCTGCGCGGCGACGCCGGCGTCGACAAGCTGGAAGGCGGCGCCGGCATCGACGTGCTGGACGGTGGCAGCGACAACGACACGCTGTTTGGTGGCCTCGGCAACGACACCCTGCGTGGCGGCACCGGCAATGACGTGCTGCGCGGAGAGGCCGGCAACGACCGCCTCGAGGGCGGCAACGGTAACGACACCCTGCTCGGCGGCGACCACAACGACGCCTTGTTCGGCGGCAGCGGTAACGACGCCCTGCGCGGCGAGGCCGGCAACGATCGCCTGGAGGGCGAGGCCGGCAACGACACCCTGCTGGGCGGCGACGGCAATGACACCCTGCTCGGCGGCGACGGCGACGACACGCTGTTGGCCGGCACCGGCACCAACAGCCTGAACGGCGGCGCCGGTAGCGACAGCCTGCGCGGCGACACGGGCGCCGACACCCTCGACGGCGGCAGCGGTCGTGACACCCTGCTCGGCGCGAGCGGCAACGACATCCTCGTCTACGACCGCGAAGATGCCAGCCAGGACGGCGGCGCCAACAGCGACACGCTGCGCCTGGTGGCCGCCGGCACCACCCTCGGCACCGCGCGCCTGGAGGATTTCACCTCGTTCGAAACGGTCGACCTGCGCGGCAGCGGCGCCAACGCCATGGCGCTCGACGCCGAACTGGTCGCGCGGCTGTCCGACACCGACACCCTGCGGGTGGTGGCCGGCAGCGACGACAGCGTATTCCTGAATGGTGGCTGGACCGAGGGTGCCAGCGACGCCGGCATCACCACCTATACGCGTCTCGGCAGCACGGTGCAGGTCGAGGCCGGCGCACGCCTGGTGGTGAACGGCGCGTTCGATCTGGGCGATCTCGACGGCGCCAACGGCGCGCGCTTCGATGGCACCACCGGTGGCGCGAGCGGCTTTTCCATCGCCACCGTCGGCGACTTCAACAACGATGGCCTGGACGATTTCATCATCGGCGGCCAAAGCTCGGCGGCCGGCGTGGCGCATGTGGTATTCGGACGCAGTGGCGCGTTCGCCGCGACCGTCACCCTCGACAGCCTCAACGGCAGCGACGGCTTTCGCATCGAGGGCGTGAGCAACGGTGACGCCGCCGGTCAGAGCGTGCGCGGCGCCGGCGATTTCAATGGCGACGGCATCGCCGACCTGCTGGTGGGGGCGGTCACACGGGATGGCGGCGCGCTGAACTCCGGCACCGCTTACCTCATCTTCGGCGGCGCCGCGTTCAACGCCGCCCTGCCGCTCGCCACGCTTGCCGCCAATGACGGCATGGTTTTCGACGGCCTGGGCGCGAACGATCACCTCGGTGTATCGCTGTCGGCGGCCGGCGACATCAACGGCGACGGCTTTGCCGACATCATCCTCGGCGCGCCCGACGCCGCGGCCAATGGCGCGTCCTCGGGCGCGAGCTACGTGGTGTTCGGCGGCGAGTTCAGCGGCGCCTTCGATCTCGGCGCCTTGAACGGCGACAATGGCTTTCGCCTGGTCGGCGCCGCCGCCGGCGACAACGCCGCATTCGTGGCCGGTGTCGGCGACATCAATGGCGACGGCTACGGCGATCTCGTGGTCGGCGCGCCGCGTCATCAAGGCGACGCCGCCGGGTCCGGTTCCAGCTACGTGGTGTTCGGCAAGGCCGATGGCTTCACCACCGACCTCGATCTCGGCAGCCTCGGCGGCGCCGATGGCTTCCGCATCGATGGCGTGGCGCTCAATGACCAATCCGGCTACAGCGTCAGCGGCGCCGGCGACGTCAACGGCGATGGTTTGAACGACCTTTTGATCGGCGCCGGCTACGCCGATCCACAGGGCGCCGAAAGCGGCGCCGCCTACGTGGTGTTCGGCAAATCCACGGGCTTCACCGCCAGCCTGTCCCTGGCCACGCTCGCCGCCGACAGCGGCTTCCGCATCGAAGGCGCCGCGGCCTCGGACCTGGCGGGCTTCAGCATACGTGCGGCCGGCGACGTCAACGGCGACGGGTTCGACGACATGCTGGTCGGCGCACTCGGCGCCAACGGCGGCTTCGGCAGCGCCTACCTGCTGTTCGGCGCCGACAATGGCTCGGCCACCGCCTTCGCCTTGAGCGACATCGACGGCGCCAACGGCCTGCGCTTCGATGGCCTTGCCAACAGCGACAGTCTCGGCAGCGACGTCAGCGCCGCCGGCGACATCAACGGCGATGGTTATGCCGACCTGCTGGTCAGCGCGGCCGGCGCGGACAACAACGGCGCCAACAGCGGCTCGACCTATGTCATCCATGGCCGCGACTTCAACGGCGTGGTCAGCGCCGAAGGTGCGAGCGGCAACGACACCCTCGCCGGCGGCGACGACGCCGACAACCTGGTGGGCGGTCGCGGCAATGACGTCATCGTCGGCGGCGACGGCATCGATGCCCTGCAAGGTGGCGCCGGCGACGACACCCTCACCTTCGACAGCATCGATAGGCGCATCGACGGCGGCAGCGGCAGCGACACGCTGCGCATCGTCAACGGCGGCGCGAGTTTCGATGGCAGCCGTCATCACGTGCGCAACATCGAGAGCATCGACATGCGCGGCGGCGTGGCCAGCACGCTGTCGCTGAATGCGCTCGGCGTGCTGGACGTGGCCGGCGGTTTGCACACGCTGCGCGTGCTCGGCGACAGCAACGATGTCGTCAACCTCGCCGGCAGTTGGACAGCTTCCGTGATCGAGACCGGCTTCACGCATTACGCCGCGGGCCGGGTGTCGGTCGACGTGGCCGACGGCCTGAACGTCATCAGCGGCGGCAGCGTGGCGCTCGCCTCACTCGATGGCATCGACGGCATGCGCATCGACGGCACGGTCGCCAACGACCGCCTCGGCGCCAGCGTCAGCGGCGGCGCGGACGTCAACGGCGACGGCCTGGCCGATATCGTCATCGGCGCGCCCAAGGTCGGTAACGATGTCGGCGCTGCCTATGTCGTGTTCGGCAGTTCGAGCACCAGCGCGGCGACCCTGGCGCTCGCTTCGCTCACTCCCGCCAGCGGTTTTCGTATCGATGGTGCGGGCGACAACGACTGGACCGGCAACGGCGTCGCGCTGGTCGGCGATTTCAACGGCGACGAACTGGGCGCGAGCGAAATCTTGATCGGCGCACCGCACCAGTCGGGCGTGGCGCCACAGCCGGGCGCGAGTTACCTGGTGTTCGGTGGCGCGCAGCCGGTGTTGGCCCCCCTGCAGGTCAATGCGCTGGGCAGCAGCGGCGTGGCGCTCACCGGCATCGAGGACATGGATTACAGCGGCTTTGCCGTGAGTTCGGCCGGTGATTTCAACGGTGACGGCTTTGCCGACCTCGCGACCGTTTCATCGCTGGCCGACCGTGCGGGCGTGGACGATGTCGGCGCCGCCTACCTGATGTTCGGCAGCAATGGCGCGCTCGACGGCAGCGTCGCGCTGGCCACCCTGACCGGCAGCAGCGGCTTCAAGATCGAAGGCGCGAACCTCTACCAGGTGCAAGCCGTCGGCAGCGCCGGTGACATCAACGGCGATGGCCTGGATGATTTGATCCTCGGCGGCGAAACGGCAACCGCCGACACCCGCGCCGAAGGCGGCATGGCCTTCGTGATCTTCGGTGTCGATACCGCGCCGGTGGCGCCATCGACCTCGGCACCAGAGCGCCGATAGCGGCTTTCGCGTCGAGGGACTCGCGGACGGCGATCACCTCGGCGCCAGTGTCGCCGGCATAGGCGACTTCAACGGCGATGGCTTCGACGACATCGCGATCGGCGCGCCCAAGGCCAGCCCGACCGACGCCGGTGCGAGCTACGTGATCTTCGGCCATGCCGGCGCATTCCAGGCGGCCTTCGATCTCACCACGCTGGATGGGAGCAACGGCTTTCGCATCGATGGCGTGACGGCGAACGGCAACAGCGGCCGCGCGGTCAGCGGCGCGGGTGACGTGAACGGCGACGGCTACGCCGACCTGCTGATCGGCGCGCCGGGCCCCGCCAGCGGCGCGGGCACCGGCGCCGGCGCGAGCTTTGTGCTGTTCGGCGCTGGCACGGGCTTCGCGGCGGACTTCAATCTCGCCGCCATCGACGGTCACAACGGCCTGCGCCTCGACGGCCGCACGCCGCCCATAGGCACGGATATCAGCGGCTCGGACGTCAGCGCGGCCGGCGATTTGAATGGCGACGGCTACGGGGACATCCTGGTCGGTGCCCAGGGTTTTGGCGCCGCGCCCGGCAGCGCCTACGTGGTCTACGGCCGCGACTTCACCGGCACCGTCGACCGCCAGGGCGGCAGCGGCAACGACAGCCTGACCGGCAGCAGCGCCGACGAGCAGCTCGTCGGCGGACTCGGCAATGACACGCTCGATGGCGTCAGCGGCGCCGATGTGCTGATAGGCGGCGCCGGTGACGACGTGCTGGTGTGGCACACGGGTGCGCGGCATGTCGACGGCGGCAGCGGCGCCGACACCCTGCGCATCGACGGCGCCAATATCACGCTCGACTTCACGGCGCTCGCCAATCACACCGTGACCGGCGTCGAACGCATCGACCTGACCGGCAGCGGTGACAACGCATTGAATCTCGACTTCCGGGACTTGCTGGCCTTGAGCGATACGCAGAGCTTGCGTATCGATGGCGATACCGACGACGCGGTGACGTCGGCCGGTCAGGGCTGGACTGAAAACTTGGCCGGGCAGGACATCGGCGGCCAGCATTACCGGAGTTACTCACACCTCGGCGGCACCCTGCTGATCGACAGCGATATCACGCAGACCGCGGTGACCTGATCAGGCGGTGCAAATTCGATTGCACATCGCGGTTCAAGGCGCGCGAATGTCAGACTGAAGTCTGACCCACAGGGGATGGCGTCTCAATGTGTGGGTCGGACTTCAGTCCGACATTCGATCCCGCGTGCAAGTCAGCAGCCTCGGGCTAATTCACCGCCCGGTCCGAATTCGCCCAGTACTTTTGGCGGATGACCTTCTTGTCGGTCTTGCCGACCGCGGTCTTGGGAATGGCGTCCCACAGTTCGACGGACTTCGGCGCTTTCATGGCGCCGAGCTTGGCGCGGCAGCGATCCATGATTTCATCGGCGCTCAAGGCGTGGCCGGGCTTCAGCACCACCACCGCCTTGATCGATTCGCCCCATTTCTCATCGGGCACGCCGATCACGGCGCACTCCAGCACTTCGGCCATGGCAAGTATCGGCGCTTCGACCTCGGTGGCGAACACGTTGAAGCCGCCGGTGATGATCATGTCCTTCTTGCGATCGACGATGTAGAGGTAATTGTCCTTGTCCAGATAGCCGACGTCGCCGGTGTGGTGCCAACCGAACTTGCGCGCCTCGACCGTTTCCTCGGGCTTCTCGAAATAACCGGGCGTGACCAAGGGACCGCGGCAGCAGATCTCGCCGCGCTCACCGAGCGGCACCGGCTTGCCGTCGTCGTCGAGGATCGCGACCAGCGTGCCGGAGGTCACCTTGCCGCAGCTCTTGAGGCGTTCCGGATGCTCGCCGCGCGCGGCGGCCGCCACCACTTCCGGCGACAGCATCGACACCAGCATCGGCGCCTCGGCCTGGCCATAGCACTGGCAGATCACCGGGCCGAACACTTCCACGCCGCGGCGGAACTTGTCGGGCGACACCGGCGCCGCCGCGATCAGGACCTGGCGCAGGCTAGAGCAGTCGTAGTCCTTGACGTTCGGATGCTCGAGCAGCGCGTAGTAAGCGGTCGGCGGCAGGAAGATGTGGGTGACCTTGTGCGTCTGGATAGCCTCCAGCACTGCCGTCGCATCGAAGCCCGGCAACACCACGGTGGTCCCGCCGACCGCCGCGAAGATCACGATGATGGCGCCGGCCGCGTGGGTGATGGGCGCGACCGCGAGGTGCACGATGTCGTTTTCACGGCCGGCCACGTAATGCTTGAGGCCGAGCTCGATCATTGTGACGACCGAGGCATTGCTCATTTCCACGCCCTTGGACGGGCCGGTGGTGCCGCCGGTCGGCCAGCGTGAGAAAGGCCCGCTCGGCGCGCCGAAGGGATCGGACCAGTCCGGGATCTCGACGTCCTTGCCGGCCGCGCAAAACGCCGCGAGCGTCGGCACGCCGCAGGCATCGCTGTCGATGCAATAGGCGCCCTTCAATTCCGGCATCATGGCCATGGCCTGCTTGGCGAGATCGGCCACGCTCGAATGGAAGAACAACCAGCGCGTGCGGGTATAGGCCATGTAGGCGCCGTTGGCGCTCGCCGAATTGCGCACGTTGACCGGCACCCACGCGCCACCGGCGCGCATCGATGCGAACACGCACAGCATGGCCAGCGGATCGTTGGGCGAATAGACCGCTATCGAATCGCCGAGCTTGAAGCCGGCCGCGAACAGGCCGCGCGCGATGTCGTCGATGAGCTGCCTGGCGACGTCGAAGGAATAGCTCTGGCCGTTACCGACGAGAAAGGGACGCGCGGGATCGATAGACGCGCCGCGCTCGAAATAGTCTATGGGTCGCATGCCGGACTCTGCTTGATTTCCCTACGGAGATTGCGGCCATGATGCCTATCGAGGCCCGCGCTTTCAATCGCGCGATGCGCGCGTGCGCGGCATCAGTCGCGCAGGTCGAGCGCGGCAACGCGCCGCGGTGTGGCCGCGCACAGGCCGCTCACGGCGAGGCTCAGCGCAATCCACAGCACTTCACGCGCGCGCCTGACCAGCGCGGTCGCCACGCCCAGCGACTGTGTACCGAGCAACCAGTCGACCATCACCAGGATCGCCGCTTCCTGCGCGCCGAGCGAAGCAGGAATGAAGAAGCTCGCGGCGCGCACGCTCTGCACGAAGGCTTCCATGATCCACACGTCGGCGAAGCTGACCTCGGCGCCCAGCGCCTTCAGGATCAGCCATGCCTCGAGCGCACCCAGCACCCACGCCAGCCATGCCGCGCCTATCGACACCAGCAGCGCCGGCCGATGCGCGCGGTAGTAGTCCATGAGCTTGCGATCGATGTCCTCGATCGCGGCAATCGCACGCACCAGGCGCGCGCCCCAGCGCGTGCCGCCGGCGGCGCGCGCCAGGCGCGTCGAGAGTTTGAAATACTGCACGAGGAAGATGGCGGCGGTGCCGGCCACCACCGCCAGCAGCGTGGCCGCGGCGAGCGCCTGCTGGTGGCTGCTCAAACCCGGCCGCCGCCACACCAGCGCCACGCCGATGGCGACGAAAGCGATGAGGGCGAACATGGTGCTGGTGCGCGCGATGACGATGCCGGCGCCGGTGTCGCGCCATGGCACACCGTAGCGGCGTTTCATGAGCCAGGCCTTGACCGGCTCGCCGCCCAGCGCGGCGGTGGGCGTGACGTTGTTGTAGGCGTCGCCGATCATGCGCACCAGCCACAGGCGCGCGAACCAGCGCGGCGTGCGCGGCACCTGCGGCAGCGCCGCCTGCCAGTTGATGACGTCGGCGGCGAAATACACCAGCCACAGCGCGCAGATCTGCGCAAAAGTGCCGAAGCCCACCGCCTCGATGTGCGCGCGCAGCTCGGCGACGTCGGTGCGCCACAGCACCGCCACCAGCAGCGCGAGGCCGAGCACGGGAAACAGCAGTTGGGTGATGCGCACGGGGTGAGGTCCGCTGGGCTGGTCGACAGAGCGCGCAGCTTAGCCGAAATGCGCGGGCCGCCCCATGGCCGCACCGCGTCGCGACACCCTATCGGGGCCTGTCGTGGCCGAGCGGGTTCCGCTAGGCTCGGCAAACATCAACCCGGAGAGCGCGGATGAGCATCGAAGACAACAAGGCCCTGGTGACCCGCTTCTGGCAAACCTTCTCGGCCGGCAGGTACGACGAGGCGGTGGCCATGCTGGCCGATGACGCCACCTGGTGGGTGGCCGGCACCACGGCGCTGTCGCGCACCTATACCAAGAGCGAGTTCGCCCAGTTGCTGTCGCAGGTCACGCCGATGGCGCCGAAAGGGCTCAGCGTCACGCCCACGGCGCTGTGCGCCGAAGGCGATCGGGTATCGGTCGAAGCGGTGTCTTATGGCGAATTCACCAATGGCCGCGTGTACAAGAACGAATACCATTTCATGATGGTGATCCGCGACGGCAAGTTCGTGTCGGTGCGCGAATACCTCGACACCGAGCACGTCACCGCCACGTTCGCGCCCTGAGCGCGACCTCGCTCAGTTCACGATCAGCAAGGGCGGCGCGCACATCTCGTCGAGTTCGACGGCGCTGTGCGCGAGCTGCGGCACGAGGTTGGCCGCCAGCAGCACCAGCTGCGGGTCGCGACGCGCGAGCAGCGCCGGCACCTGCTCGAGCGCAATGCCGTCGGCGCCCGGCCTCACCTTGTGCATCTCGAGCGGCGCGCCGACCGCCGCCGCCAGGCGTCGCGCCAGGATCTCGCAATGCGTGGCGCTGTCGCTGTCATCCACCACCGCCAGCAGGCCGGCGCCGCCTTCACGGCGCGTCGCCGGCGCCGCGCCAGGCAGGAACAGCGCATCAGCGCCCGCGAGCGTGGCGCGCAGCGCCGCCGCCTTGCGCGCGCGCAGCACCTCGAAGCGGCATTGACGCCCGACCACGCGCGTGAGCTCGGCGACGGCCGTCGCCGCCGCCGCCGATTCACGCTGGAAATGCGCTTCGAGGCGCGCGCGATCGATGGGGCGCATGGCGTTGGTCAGGCCACACAGCTCATGGGTGAAAGGCAAGGCCACGGCGTTCAAGAGATCGGCATCCTCGACGAACACCGCGCTGAGCTCCGCCGGTTCGTGATTGCCCAAGGCGCGCACCACCAGGCTCAGCAAGGGCGACGGCAGGTCGCGGCGCGTCAACCAGATGGCGAAGCGCCGCACGCTGAGCTCGCTGCGCCGATCGATGAGTGGCCGATGCGGATCGGCGCGGCCGTTGTCGTTCATGTCAGCGCCTCGCCAGCCGCGGCGCCGCCCTGGCCGAACTGGCGCCTGGCCTGCGCGAAGCTCGCCAGCTGCTCGACCACGCGACGGTTGAGGGAACCCTCGGGATAGCTGCCGTCGGCATCGGGCGTACCGGCCTCCATGCCGGTCAGAAGCGTGATGCCTTCATCGATGCTGTTGACGGCGTGGATGTGAAAGCGGCCGGCGGCGACCGCTTCGACCACGCGCGGACGCAGCATCAGGTGCTTGACGTTGGCGGCCGGGATCAGCACGCCCTGGCTGCCGGTCAGACCGCGCGCGGCGCACACGTCGAAGAAGCCTTCTATCTTGTGATTGACGCCGCCGATGGCCTGCACGTCGCCGAATTGATTGACCGAGCCGGTGACGGCGAGGTCCTGGCGCAACGGCACCTGCGCCAGCGCCGACAGCAACGCGTAGAGCTCGGTCGATGAAGCGCTGTCGCCATCCACGCCGCCGTAGGACTGCTCGAAAGCCAAGGTCGCGGCGAACGAGGCCGGCGCCCATTGCGCATAGCGCGCGGCGATGTAGCCGGCCAGGATCATGACGCCCTTGGAATGCAGTTCACCGCCGAGTTCGGCCTCGCGTTCGATGTCGATGACGGTGCCGCCGCCGAGGCTGACGCGCGCACTGATGCGGGACGGCTTGCCGAAAGCCTGGTCGCCGACGGCCATCACCGCCAGGCCATTGATCTGGCCGATGCGCGTGCCGCTGGTATCGATGAGCAAGGTGTCGCGCAGGATCTCTTCCTGGATGCGTTCCGAGATGCGGCCCTTGCGCCACGCCTGGCGCTCGATGGCCTGCTCGACGTCGGCGCGTTCGATTGCAGCGACGCCGCGCTTGCGCGCCCAGTAATCCGCCTCGCGCACCAGGTCGATGGCGCGGCGCAATTCGGTGGACAGCTTGTCGGCGTCTTCCGCCCAGCGCGCCGCTTCCTCGATGACGCGCGCCACCGCGTCGCGCACCAGCGGCAGCAGCGCATCCTTGCGCGCGGCACCCGCCACGAGGCGCGCGAACTCCAACTGCGCGGCATCACTGCGTGAAGTGCGGTCATCGAATTCGGCGACCACCTTGAAGAAGTCGTCGAACTCCGGATCCATCTCGCGCAACAGGTAGTACAGGCGCGGCGCGCCGATCAGGATGACCTTGAGCTTGACCGGGATCGGCGCCGGCTCCAGCGACACCGTCGAGGCAAAGCCATAGGCCTGTTCCAGCGGCACGATGCGTATGTGGCCGTTGCGCAGTGTTTCCTTGAGCGCGTCCCAGGCAAACGGCTCGGACAACAGGCGCAGCGCGTTCATGACCAGGTAGCCGCCGTTGGCCTGGTGCAGGGCGCCGGCGCGAATGAGCTTGAAATCGGTGGTCAGCGCGCCGAAGCGCGCGCGGTGTTCAATCTTGCCGAGCAGGCGTCCGTAGGACGGCCGCTCTTCGATCACCACCGGCGCGCCGTCCTGCGGTTCGCGCGACACCAGCACGTTGATGCCGTAGCGCCGCTGCACGCGCGAATCGCCCGGCTCCTCGCCATCCAGATCGAGGCGCAAGGGCATGCCGGCCGCCTGCCCTTCCGGCTCGCGCAGCAGTTCGTAATGGCTGGTCAGATCGGCGCGCATCATTTCCAGGTATTCACGCGCCGCCGGCACCGCCTCGAACTCGGCATCGACTTCCGCCACCAGCCGTCGTATGGCGAGATCGGCCACCTCGTGATCGAGTTGGCGGATGCGTTCACGCGCGCCGCGCAAACGTTCGGGGGTGTGCTGCATGGTCTCCTGGAACAGCTTGCCGACTTCCTCCACCGCGTTCTGCAAGGTCGCCTGCTGCTCGGCCGTGAGCTTCTCGAATTCCTCGGGCCCGAGCACCGCGCCATTGACCACCGGCGCGAACACCATGCCGTTCGGTGTCTGCATGATGCGGATATTGCGTTCGCGCGCCGCCTGCTGCACCTGTTCGAAGGCGCGGCCCTGGCTTTCCTCGAACTCGCGTTCGATGCCCTGGCGACGATTGCGATATTCCTCGCTGCCGAAGGCCGCGCCGACCGCCGCCTGCACTTCGACCAGGCAGCGCTCGACCGCCTGCGCCAGGCGTTTGCCGACGCCGGCCGGCAGCGCCAGGGCGCGCGGGCGCGCCGCGTCGTTGAAGTCGTTGACGTAACACCAGTCGGCGGGCGCCGGATCGCCGGCCGACAATTGCTTCAAGAAATCGCCGACGAAGCTGCGGCGGCCGGTGCCGGCCGGCCCCATCACGAACAGGTTGTGGCCCGGCAGGCGCATCTCGACGCCGAAGCGGATCGCTTCGATGGCGCGCTGCTGACCGAAAGGCGCGCTGCCGTCGTCGAGTTCGGCGGTGGTGGCGAAAGGCAGGGCGTCCGGCGCGCAGGCGCGATACAGCGCGACGGGTGCCAAGGCGGTGGTAGCGGTCATGCGTGCAATCTCTCCCCGGTGCCGCGCGGTCGCGCGCCCGTGCAGCTTAACCGCATCGCGGCCGGACTCGCTGATCGATATCAAGGCCGGGCCGCCACTTGCCCGCGGCCACCGTGCGTCCATTAGAATCGCCGCTTGGTTCGACGTAGTACGCGCCGCCCGACCGAGCGTGTCGGGCACAGGCGTGTTCCCTTGCAGCGCTGGAGCAGGTTTTCATGACAACGACACAGGGCGGCCCCGCGGCCGCGGCCAGGAATGTGGATGCAGTGGTGATCGGGGCCGGTTTCGCCGGCCTGTACGCGGTCCATCGCCTGCGCGAAATGGGGCTCTCGGTGCAGGGCTTCGAACGCGGCAGCGGCGTCGGCGGCACCTGGTACTGGAATCGCTATCCCGGCGCCGGTTCGGATTCCGAGTCGTGGGTGTATTCCTATACCTTCTCCTCGGAACTCGAACAGGAATGGACCTGGAGTTCACGCTTTCTGCCGCAGTCGGAGATCCTGCGCTATCTGCAGCACGTCGCCGAACGCTTCGATCTCAACCGTTCGTTTCAATTCCATACCGCCGTCAACGGCGCGAGCTATGACGAGGCGAGCAATCGCTGGCTGGTGAAGACCGACAAGGGCGACACCCTCGCCGCCAGCTACCTCATCACCGCCGTCGGCTGCCTGTCGGCCGCCGCGGTGCCGAACATCGCCGGCCGTGACGACTTCAAGGGCCGCTGGTATCACACCGGTGAATGGCCGCACGAGGGCGTCGACTTCAGCGGCAAGCGCGTCGGCGTGATCGGCACCGGCTCGTCCGGCATCCAGGCCATCCCCGTCATCGCGCGCCAGGCCAAGCACCTGACGGTGTTCCAGCGCACACCGAATTTCAGCGTGCCGGCGCGCAACCGCGCGCTGACGCCCGAGGAAGTCGCGAACCTCAAGCGCAACATCAAGGAGATCCGCGAATTCTGCCGCTGGTCGACCATCGGCCAGCCCTATGACTTCCAGAACCAGAACGCACTGGACCTCGACGCCGACACGCTGCGTCAGCAACTCGAAGCGAATTGGCGCAAGGGCGGCTTCGAATGGATGTTCGGCGGCTTCCCCGACATGCTCTACGACCAGCGCGCCAATGACATCGCGGCGGATTTCGTGCGCGAGAAGATCCGGCAGACCGTCAAGGATCCCAAGCTCGCCGAGAAGCTCATTCCGGCCGGCTACCCGATAGCCACCAAGCGTCTGCCGCTCGACAGTGGTTATTTCGAAACCTTCAACCGCGACAACGTGACGCTGGTCGACCTGCGCGACACGCCTATCGAGCGCATCGTCGCCGACGGCGTGCGCACCAGCGACAAGACCCATGAACTCGACATCATCGTGTTCGCCACCGGCTTCGATGCGCTGACCGGCCCGCTCACGCGCGTCGGCATCCGCGGCCGCCAGGGCCGCAAGCTCGAGGACAAGTGGGCGGAAGGCCCGCGCACCTACCTCGGCGTCGCGAGCGAAGGCTTTCCCAATCTTTTCATGATCACCGGTCCCGGCAGCCCGTCGGTGCTCGGCAACATGCCGACCTCCATCGAGCAGCACGTCGACTGGGTGTGCGGACTCATCGCGCACCTGCGCGGCCAGGGCGCGGCGCACGCCGAACCGACCACCCAGGCGGAAGACAACTGGAGCCAGCACGTGCAGGAGCTCGCCGACGCCACGCTGTTTCCGCAGGCCGACTCCTGGTATCTCGGCGCCAACATCCCCGGCAAGCCGCGCGTGTTCCTGCCCTACATCGGCGGCTTCGGCACCTACCGCAAGCTGTGCAACGAAGTGGCCGACAAGGGCTACGAGGGCTTTGCCATCGCTTAGGCGACGAACCCGGGACCACGCACCACCATGACATCAGCGCCGACGCTCGCGGCCGTGGTGGAGGCGTTTCGCGCGCGCCTCGTCGCGCGTGGCGAGGGCGCCGACGCGCGGCTGGTCGAAACCCATATCTCGCTGGTGCTGTTGGCCGGCGAGTTCGCCTACAAGTTCAAGAAGCCGGTCGACTTCGGTTTCGTCGACTTCACCACGCTCGAACGGCGCAAGTATTTCTGCGCGCGCGAAGTGACGCTCAACGTGCGCCACGCGCCGCGCATCTATCTCGGTGTCGAGACCGTCGAAGCGCTGGGCGTCACCGAGTACGCGGTACGCATGCGGCGCTTCGGTGACGAGGCGACGCTCACGCAACTGCTGGCGCGCGATGGCGTGACGGCCGAGCAGATGGCCGCCTTCGCGCGCGCCCTCGCCGCACAGCACGCCGCCGCGCCACGCGCCGACGGGCCGTTGGGCAACGCTGCCCTCGCCCGCCAACAGATCGAAGCCTGCCAGGCGGGACCGCTCGCGGCCTTGTTACCCGACGCGCTGCGCACGGCGCTGCAGGCGCGGCTCGATGCCGCCATGCCGCTGCTCGCCGCGCGCCATGCCGAAGGCCATGTGCGCGACTGCCATGGCGATCTGCATGGCGGCAACGTGGTGGAGTTCGACGGCGAGCTGCAGGCCTTCGACTGCATCGAGTTCAACGACGAGTTGCGCGTCATCGACACCCTGTCCGACGCCGCCTTCCTGTTGATGGATCTCGATTACCACGGCGCCGCGCACCTCGCACATGCCTTCCTGAACGCCTACCTGGAACAGGCCGACGATTACGCGGGCTTGGCCCTGCTGCCCCTGTACTGCGCGTACCGGGCCTTGGTGCGGGCCAAGGTCGCCTTGCTGCGCGCCGCGCAGGATGCCGGCGCCGCGCACGCCGCGCGCGCCGATGCCGAGCGCCACGTCGAGCTCGCGCAACGCTACCTGGTGCCTCACGGCGTCGCCGGCCTGGTGCTGACCCATGGCGTATCGGGCAGCGGCAAGAGTCATCACGCGCGCCGCCTGGCCGCGCGCGCCGGCTTCATCCACCTGCGCTCCGACATCGAACGGCGGCGGCTGGCCGGTCTCGCGCTCGATGCGCGCAGCGACAGCGCGCCGGGTGCCGGCCTGTATGGCCCGGATATGAACGCCGCCACCTATGCGCGGCTGTTGACGCTGGCGCGCCACGCCTTGCAAGCGGGCTACAGCGTGGTGGTGGACGCGACCTTCCTGACCGTCAAGGAGCGCGCGCCGTTCCTGGAACTTGCCGCCGCGCTGCGCGTGCCGCTGCACATCCTGGCTTGCCGCGCGAGCGATGATGAATTGCGCCGTCGCGTGGCAACGCGCGCCGCGCAAGGCAATGACGCGTCGGAAGCGACGCTGCCCGTGCTCGAGCGGCAGCTACGATCGATTGAAGGCTTGAACGCGCGCGAAAGCGCGCTGGCGGTCGAGGCCGACAGCCTCGATGACAGTGATGTGGCCGTGGCCGCGCTGGGGCGGCCACGGGCGCATTAAAAGTGTTGGCGGCGCCGCGCGCCGCGCAGCCTACTCGGTGAGCTGCACGTAACCGCGCTTGACGGCGTGTTCCAGCGCCGCGAACCCGTCCATGGCTTCGGTGTAGGCCTGGCGCAGACGCGCCAGTTCCAGCGCCGCATCGGTGGGAATGCATTCGCTGTGACAGTTCTTGCCGAGATCGAGCACGGTGTACAGGTAGCGGGCGCGCAAACAGGCCACCATTTTCACCACGTTGATGAATGCGGTCTTGGTGATGCTGCCGGTGACCGAGCTGATCTGGCTGCGGTTGATGGCGGCTATGGACTGCTCCAGCTCGTGGTGCAATCGGCGGTGGTCGAATTCGTCATCGGTACTCAACATGCTCGGGTCTCCTCGGCGACAAAGCCCCCCCCGCGAACACGGACACAGGGGCTCTCGAGACCTTTAGCGGCAGGCTGGGGGAAAATTGTAGGTGCGAATTCATTCGCACATTGAAGGGCAGGCGAGGCGTTCAGGGCGCCCACGGATGTGCGAATGAATTCGTGCCTACAGGGGCGGCCGTCGCCCTAGTAGCGCCGCTCCTCCAGCGGCGGCGGCGAATACTGGTAAAGCCAGGTTTCGCTCAAGGGCACGCCGTCGAACTCGAGGTAGAGCTTGATGTTGATGGGGTCGGTGGATTCGTCCGGCACCAGGTCGAAGATCGCACGGTAGCCGCCAATCGCATCCAGCGGGCGGCACGAGGCGGTCTCGAAGCTGCCGCGCGACAGTTCCAGTTTCAGGTCGAGCTTGGCGTCACGCGCCAGCAACGGCAGCTTGCCGCCGGCGAAATCGATGGCGAAGCGCCACGAGAATTTCTCGCGCTTGTTGCCCACCACGCCGCCGATACCGGTGCGGGTCGCCACCACGCTCGCGAGGTGGGTGGTCACCGGCGGCTTGTGTCCCCAGTGCAGACGATAGCCGTACAGCACCTCGTCTCCGGCGGCGGGCGCCTTGTCGGGGTGCCAGAAGGCGACGATGTTGTCCGAGGTCTCGTCGGCGGTCGGCAGTTCGACCAGCACCACGCCACCCGCGCCCCAGTCGCCCTTGGGCTCCACCCACACGCCGGGCCGCCGCTCGTAGAACACGCCGTCGTCCTGGTAGTGATCGAAGTTGCGATCGCGCTGCAACAGGCCGAAGCCGCGCGGCGCATGATCGCTGTACTGGTTGTAACGCAGGTGACGCGGATTCTCGAGCGGCCGCCAGATCCACTCGCCGTTGCCGGTCCACATCGCGAGCCCGTCGGAATCATGGATCTCGGGACGGATGTCGTTGGCCAGGCGCCGGTCGTTCTCGCCGGTCTGGTACATGCTGGTCAAGGGCGCGATGCCGATGCGCTCGATGGTCTTGCGCGGATACAGCGCGGCATCGATGTCCATCACCATGTTCTCGCCCGGCACCATTTCGATGCGATAGGCGCCGGCGCAGCTCGGTGAATCGAGCAGCGCATAGATCACGAGGTGAAAGCCGCCGAGCGGCGGGCGCTCCAGCCAGAAGTGCGTGAAGTACGGAAACTCCTCCGGCGTGTCGATGCCGGTGTCGATGGCCAGCCCGCGCACCGACATGCCGTACTGCCGTTCGGCGCCGACCGCGCGGAAGTAGCTCGCGCCGAGAAACGCGGCCACGTCGATGTCGGGATTGGTCTCGTCGATGACGCGGAATCCGGCGTAACCGATGTCGGGACTGAACTGGCTGCCGTCGATGCCGCTCTTGCTGAAATCGAAGGCGGCCGGGTTGTAGGCAATCGGCGTGGCGTTGCCGTCCACCACTTCGAACAGGTGCACGGGACGCTTGAAGATGAAGCCGGGATGGAAGAAGCGCACTTCGAGACCGCGCTTCTCGCCATGCCACAGCGAATGATCCGGCCGGTAGTGAATGAGCTGGTAATGCGCGTAGTCGACATCGAGCAGCGCTTGCGGCAGCTCGCCCTGGTGCTCGTCGTAGGCCTGGCTGGCGAGGGTCCGCGCCTGGCCTTTCAGCCACGCGTAGTCGAAGCCTTGGGCGGGCGGTGCGGGCAACACCAGGGAGGCCGCGGGGAGATTGCGCCAGGCGCCGGCCAGCGCCATGAATTTCAACAATGAACGGCGATGCATGTGCGCTTGGTGTGGCCAGCGAAAGCCGGCCCGTCATTCCAGAATGGGCGGACCGCCAGATTACGGCATCCTTGCCAGCAGGCAAACCCCGCGCGTCACGTCACGCGCGCAGCGTGCCGCCGTGCACTCAACCGCTGGCGCGCTCGCTCGCCATCCATCTGCGCAGGAAGCGCAAGGCGTCCTTGTTGCCGCAATCGTCGACCGCGAGCGCCTTGCCATCGGGACCATAGATCTCGATATGGGGCGTGCCGCAGATGTTGTAACTGTTCATGCGCTGCTCCATGCCCAGCGCATCGCCGAGCGGCCAGCTGATGCCGCGCTCGGGATAGTGCACGCGCATCACCACCACGTCGTTGCGCGCAGCGAGAAAGGGCGGCAGGTCGCGCTCCAATTGTTTGCAGATGGAACAGGTGTTGATATAAACCTCGACCACGGTATACACGCCATCGCCGGCCAACGACGACAAGGGCGCTTCGGCCTCGAACAGCGGCACGAAGTCCTGGCTCACCATCGGTTTGCCGCTGCGCTCGGCGGCCGGCGCCGGCATCGAGAACGTAGTCTCGCGATGCGCGCTGAAATACCACGTGAGCGCGGCCGCGCAGGCCACGCCGAACACCGTCTTTGGAGTCATGTTGAATTCCACGCACCTGCACGCCAAGCCTTGCCACCCGGCGACGGTGGACGCACCGCGCCTGGCACGCCCAGGCGGTAGCGGCGTGGCGGCACGCGTGCTTGAACACCCGCGAGGTCCCGGCCATGAATGACGACGATATCCGCCAGCGCGCCGCCGAACTGATGGCCGCCCATGCCGCGCGCCAGCCCTTCACGCCGTTCACGGCCGACGCGGCCCTGCCCTCCCTCGCCGACGCCTACGCGGTGCAGCGCACCTATGTCGCCAGCCTCGCGGCGCAACTCGACACGCACATCGCCGGCTACAAGATTGGCCTGACCTCGCCGCGCATGCAGGCCATGTGCGGCATCGACAGCCCCATCGCCGGCCGCGTGCTGGCCTCGCGCCTGCTCGGCGACGGCGCCTGCCTGCGTCGCGCCGATTACGGACGCCTCGGCATCGAGTTCGAGATCGGCGTGCGCATGGGCGCCGACCTGCCGGCCGCCGCCGCGCCCCACGACTTCGAGCGCGTGGCCGCGGCGGTGGCGGCGGTCTGCGTGGCGGTGGAAGTGGTGGACGACCGCGCGGCGCAATACCAGGGCCTGGACATGGCCTCGCTGGTCGCCGACAACTCGTGGAACGCGGGTGTGATCCTCGGCGAGTGGCAAAGCCGCTGGCCCAATCTGCCGGACCTGCTCGGCGTGGTGAGCCGCAACGGCGTGACGGTCGACCAGGGCCACGGACGTGACGTGCTCGGCCATCCCTTCCACGCCTTGACGTGGCTGGCCAACCACCTCGCCGACAGCGGCGAGGGCTTGCGCGCCGGCGACGTGGTCGCCACCGGCAGCATCGTGCCGACGCGCTTCCCGCTGGAAGCGGAACAGTATCGCTACAGCATCGCCGGCCTCGGCGCGCTGTCATTTTCAATAGTCGATTGACGCGACCGTGAGCGAAGTCCGCGACAGCGACGCCGCCGCGCTCGCCAATCGCCTGCGCAAGAACGCGCGCCACCTGGCGCGCTGGGCGCGGCGTGAAGCGCTGGAGGCCTACCGGCTCTACGACCGCGACATCCCCGAGTTTCCCTACGCCATCGACATCTACGCCGACTGGCTGCACGTACAGCTGTTCGAAGGCAAGCGCCCAGTCACGGACCATGACATCGCTGCCCACCTCGCGGCCATCGGCGCCGCGCTCGACGTGCCGCGCGAGCGCATCGCGCTCAAGCTGCGCCGCCGCCAGCGCGGCAGCTCACAGTACGAGAAGCTCGCCGACGATGGCCCATCCTTCACCGTGCGCGAGCGCGGCCACCTGTTCGAAGTGAACCTCACGCGCTACCTGGACAGCGGCCTATTCCTCGATCATCGCGACACGCGGCGCATGGTGGCGGCGGCGGCGCCGGGCAAGCGCGTGCTGAACCTGTTCGCCTACACCGGCAGTTTCACGGTGTACGCGGCCTGCGCCGGCGCCGAACGCACGGTGACCGTCGACATGTCCCATACCTACCAGGACTGGACGGCACGCAATCTCAGGCTGAACGGTATCGATGATTTCGAACGTCATCGGCTCGTGACCGAGGACGTGATGGCGTGGCTGGGCGCAGCCACCTACGCGCGCGAACGCTACGACGTGATCGTGCTCGACCCGCCGAGCTTCTCCAATTCCAAGCGCATGCAGGACAGCTTCGACGTGCAGCGCGACCAGGCGCCGCTGCTGGCGGCGAGCGTGAGATTGCTGGCGCCCGGCGGAGTGCTGTATTTCTCCAACAACCGACAGGGCTTCAAGCTCGACGCCGAGGTGGCGCGGCTCGCGCATTTCGAAGACATCACGGCGCGCACGGTGCCGGAGGATTTCAAACGTCGCCCGCCGCATCGCTGCTGGCGGGTGACGCGGGCGTAAGAACTCGACTGGGTAGACATTGTAGGTGCGAATTCATTCGCACATTGCAGGCCGCGCCACATGCGCAGCGCCGGACATGAATATGCGAATGAATTCGCACCTACAGGGTCCTCAACCCATGGTCTGCACCTTGGTCGGTGTGACCTTGTAGATCACGCGCACCTCGCCCGGCTGGCGGAACGGGTAGACGTCCTGGCCGAGATATTTCTTGGCCAGCGCGTTGATGTGATCGTCGCCGCCCTGTTCGGTGATCTCGGTGATTTCTCCGATGATCTGGATGTAGCGATAGGCATTGTCGGGGTCGAGGATCGACAGCGCGACATGCGGACGGGCGCGCATGTTCTTGTCCTTGACGCGGCCCTTGGCCGAATTGAGCAGAACCTGCTTGCCGTCGAAGCTGAACCAGATCGGCGTGACCTGCGGCGTGCCGTTCTTCATGACGGTGCCGAGATGGGCAAAAGTAATCTTGCTGGTGACAAGGTCGTGGAAATTCTCCGGAATCGATGCGGCCATGGAGGGCTCCTCGCGAAGGGCTTGTGATGGGGCCGCGACTGCGGCGACCCCGGCAAAGTAGCGAGCGCCCAGCAGCCGGTCAAGGCGCGGTCAGCGGCCGATTTCCCTTACCATGGCGCCCTGTCCGTTCGCGTTCACTGTCCACAGCCATGCCCGCGCGCCCGCGATGAAAGCCGTCACGTCCGCCCCCGCGTTCCGCCATCGCAGCCTGGCGCTGTGGCTGGCGGCCAGCGCCGTGGCCTTCATGCTGGCCATGCACGGCCTGTCGGCGGCGCTCATCGACGGTGTTTACATCCCGGCCGATCATGATTCTTTCTACCACGCGCGACGCATCCTCGCGGCGCTGCCGGCGCCGTGGCAGCTGCTGCAATTCGATGCACGCATCCACGCCCCGGAAGGCAGCTGGGTCACCTGGCCATGGGCCTACGACATGCTCATGGCGGCGCTCGCGCACGGGGCGCTGCTGTTCATGCCGACGCGGCAGCCGCTCGCGATCCTCGACATCATCGCGCCCTTGGCGGTGAGCGTCAGCGCCGCGCTGGTGATCGGCTGCGCCCGGCAGCTCGGCCTGCGCTTCGCGCTGCAGGTGGCGGCGGCCGCGAGTTTCGCGCTCGCCACGCTGACCCGCGAACTGCATCGCGTCGGCATGCTCGACCATCACTACGTCGAGCAGATCTTCGTGCTTGCCACGCTGTACTGCGGGCTACGCTGGTGCCGCCGACTCGAGAACGCGCGCGCCGCGTGCTGGCTGGGCGTGACGCTCGGTCTCGCACCGGCATTTCACAACGGTGACTTCATCCTGCAGCTGCCGGTATTGGTGACGCTCGCGCTGCTGTGGTGGCGGAACGCACTGCCGGCGCGCGCCACGGTGGCCTTTGCCGGGCGCGCTGCTGCTCACCACCTTCATCATGCTGTTGCCATCGCAGCCGTTCCGGCTCGGCATGTTTTCCTACACCTTGCACTCCTGGTTTCATCTCTACGTGGCGGCCTGCTCGGCCGGCGCCGCGCTGTGGATGCGTTGGCGTCCCGCCAAGCGCGTGAACGTGCTGCTCGGCCTCGGCCTCGGCCTCGTCGCGCTGCTGCCGCTGCTGCCCGAGATGCATCTCGGCGCCGGCTTTCTCGGCGCGCGCCTCGCGGTGCTGGATCGCATCCAGGAAGCGGTGAGCGTGCCGGCCCTGCTGGCGCGCGGCGATTACGGCGTGCTCGCCGAACGTTACTCGGCGCTGGTGTGGAGCGTGCCGCTGCTGTTGGCGGCGCTGCTGTGGCGGCTGCGCGATGACGCCGCCCCGGCCGCCTTGCATTTCGTGGTGATGAGCGTGTTCGGTGTCGGCCTGACCTTGTTCCAGGAACGCCTTGCCTACTTCGGCGGCTTCGTGCTGTGGCTCGCGCCATGCGTGCTCTACGCGGCGTACGTGCCGCCACGACCGCGGCACTGGCTGGCGCTGTTCGTGATCGTGATGGTGGCCGCGCAGGCACCGGGCCTGTCACGCCTCGGCGATCGCCTGGCGGCCGGCGGCGATATCAGTTATCTGCTGCTGCGCGGCATCTATCTCGATCTCGGCCAGCGCTGCGAGCGCGCACCGGGCATCGTGCTGGCCGAGCACGACAATGGTCATTACATCAGCTTTCATTCCGCCTGCAGCGTCATCGCCGACAACTTCATCCTGACGCCGCAGCACGAACGCAAGCTGCTGTTGGTGGAAAAGCTGATGCGCGGCTCGGTCGCGCAATTGCTGAGCGAGGCGCCCTACGTGCGCTACCTGCTGGTGCAACGCGCCGACGACCCGACGCGCAAGCACGAGTCCGCCTGTTGGCCGCGCTGCGCGGCCAATCGCGGACTGCGCCATGAGCTGCTGGAAGTGCGCACACCGTTTCCGCCGCGCTTCACGCTGTTGGCGGAACAACTGGTGGTGCGTGATGGCGTCAGGCAACCGCTGGCGCGGCTGTTCGAGATCGCGCCGCCCGCGCCCTGACGCGCATCACGGAGCGCGTGCCTCGCGGCGGTGGTAGAGCGCGAGACTGAATCCCGACAGGCCGGCATGGGGATAGAACGCTTCGAGCCGGTAGGCACGGCCCTCGGCATCGTGCAGCGCCGGCGCCGCTTGCCACGCGCGTGACGCGTCCTGCCGCAGGATCCATTCCGGTCCTTGCGCCGGCCACGGCGGTCCGACCAGCAGTTGAAAACTCTGACCGGGCGCGAGCAGGCGCGTGTAGTAATCGAGCGTGATGCCATGACGAAACGCGTGGTCGCTCGCCACCACGATGCGCGGCGCGTGGCTGTGGGCGGACATGTACCGTACCGCCGCGCCGGGCTGACCGCGGCCGTCGCGCACCAGCAGCGCAAGGCCGAAAAGGTTGCCTAGCGAAATCGCGGCCAGCACGCCACAACAGACCAGGCGCGGCGCGCCGCCGTGGCGCCAGGCGCGCGCGCCGAGCTGCGCCACGGCCAGCAGCAGGTACAGCACCTCGCCGAGAAAAAATCGTGGGTAGATGAACTGCTGGTGCAGGCCGGCCGCGAGCGGCACGGCCGGCACCAGCAGCATCACCAGCCACAGCAGTGCGCGCTCATCGCCGGCGCGCCTCGCGAGCGCGGCTTCGGTGAACAGCGCCGCCATCGCCAAGCCCGCCAAGGGCCACACCCACATGCCGTCGACGGGTCCGCCCAGCGCCAGTGAACAGGCCGCCGCGGCCGCCTGCCAGGCATTCATCAACGGACCACCGCCGGCCGTCGCGTCGAGGTAGGTCACGGCCGACAGCCACGCCGCGAACAGCATCGGCACACCGAACGGCAGCACGAAGCGGCGCCAGCGCGTGGCCTGCGCCAGCGGCGCACGCCACAGCCGCAGGGCGAACCACAGGGCGAGGCTCAGCAGCGTCGCGCCATAGCTGGCGTGTGCCATCACGCCGAGCATGGCAGCCAGCCAGAAAGTCGCCAGCGCGGCGCGCGCGCGCCCCGCGTCGCCCCGCGCGCAGGCCGCATCGAAGCACTCGAGGGCCCACAGGCTGACCAGTACGCACAGCATCAGTACGCCGTATCCGCGCGCTTCCGAGGCGTAGTTGACGAGCAGGAAGGACGGCGCCATCAACAACGCCACCAGCCACTGCGCCACGCGTCCGGCCGGCGCCATCAGCTGCCATGCGACCAGCACCGACAGGCTGCCGGCCACCACCGCCGGCAGGCGATACCAGCGCCCGTCGACCTCGAGGCCCAGCGCGTGGATCCACAGCGAATTGAGGATGTGGTTGTTGTCGTGGCGTATGCCGAGGAACACGTCGGCGAGGCCGTGCACGCGATCGCGTACCGCGAGCCACGACCAGATCTCGTCCAGCCACAAATCGCCGCGCGCGGCAGCCGCGCGCAACACCAATGCCAGCAGCAGGATCAGCAGCGGCGCCAGCCATGGGCGAGGCGCGGCGCGGAGCGTAGAAACGGCGCCAGCGCCCGCCGCTGGCACCGGGCGATTCACGCGCCGCAGGTCGGTACGCGCAGCGTCTGCCCTTCACGCAAGGAGTAACGCGGCGCCGCCAGTCCGTTCATGCTGGCAAAATCCTTGACGCTGTTGCAGCCGTGCTTGCGCGCGATGGTGATGAGCGTTTCGCCCTTGGTGACCTTGTGCGTCTGCTTGGCGGCGGACGCGCTCGCCGCGGCGCGCGCCGGCGCGGCGCGGGCCACCGCCACCGTGCGCACACCCACGCGCGGCGCGACGCCGGGAATGCGCGCGTCCTGCAAGGCCTGGACGCGCGCCACCATTTCCGGCGCAGTGCAGCGCCGCGTGAAGGCCTCGGCGGCGCGCGCCGGCGCTTCGAGGCGCGTGCCGACCGGCAAACGGGCGTTGGCTTCCCAGCGCGGATTGAGATTGCGCAGGGTGCGGAACCAGCCGCGCTCATTGCCATCCTGGCCGAGACAGATGCTGAGTTCGTTGAGTGACATCGAAGTCACGAGATTGATCTCACCGGGCCGCTGATCGACCTTGGGCCAACGCAGGCCGTAGTCCTCGGGATGCAGGAACAGCCATGCTGCCGCCAACACCATCGGCACGTACTCGCGCGTCTCGGGCGCCAGCGCCTGGAAGACACGCGGGTCCCAGAAACGCCGCGCGCCGCCCTGCGACAGCTTCACCATGCGCGACTCACCGCCGTTATAGGCCCCCAGCACCAGTTCCAGGTCGTTGTTCAGTCGCTTCAACTGATCGTTGAGGTAGGCGGCGTTGGCCTCGGTCGAGGCGGTCGGATCGAAACGCTGATCGAAGCCGTTGTCGGCGCCCAGACCATAGCGCTTGCCGGTGGCCGGCATGAACTGCAGCAGGCCCGACGCGCCGCTCGACGACACCGCGTGCACCTTGCCGCCCGACTCCTTGGCCATGATGCCGAACAATATCGCTTCCGGCAGACCGTTCTTGGCGTAGGTCGGCCACATCTTGTAACGCAGGTACTGGTAGTTCTCGTAGGTGTCGAGCAACTGCGGCCGCATCCACGTCAGCCACTCGCGCAGCGCGGCGCGCAGCGGTTCGTTGAACTGGATGAGGTCGCCGAGCGCCTGGCCGTTCAGCAGGTTGACGCTGCGTTCGCTCTCCGGCAGCGCCGCCAGCACCGGCGAGCGCTCGCCGTCTTCGCTGCTGCTGTTGTCGTCACCGTCAGCCGCGCCGATGCCGACCAGCGCCTGGGTCTGGGCTTCGAGCAGCGCGTCCTGCGACTTGGCAATGCGCTCGACCGCGCAGCCGTGCATGGCCGCGCAGCGTTCGGCGGCGGCCGCCAGTCGCGTGCGCGCCTGGGCCAGGCCATCGGCCGCCGCCGCGGCATCGCCGCTGCGCAGCTTGTCGAGCGCCTGCTCGCCTTGCGTACGCGCCGCGTCGCTGTCGTCGTAGACGGCTTGAATGAATACCGCGCTGGCGGCGGACACTTCGTTGGGGCGATTGGCGAAAGCGTTGGTCGAGGAACGTGAGCCGGAGAGATTGCATGCCGTCAACAGGCACAGCGCGAAGGCGAAAACGGCACGAACGGAACGGGGCATGCAGAGACTCCGACAAGAACCGCGGCAAAGGTAACGGCACGCCCGCCGCCGTGCAACATTTACAAAACGCCGGCCGAGCCCGCGCGGCGCCCGCCGTGTCGACAGACCTCGTCGCGAGGTCTGTCACGCACTCGCCCCGCCGCTCAGGCGACCTGCTCGTAGGCTTCGAGTTTCGGCGCTGCCATCTCCTCGGCAAAACGCGCATAGCTCCATGGCCAACTGGCCGGCACGCCGAACTTGTCGAGATACCAACTCTTGCAGCCGGTCGACCAGATGGCGCCCTTGGCCGCTTCCACGCGCGCCTGGTCGAAGGCGCTGGTGGCGTCGGCACTGGCGCTGATCTCGCGGCAACTGCCATCACGCAGGCGGTTCAACAACTGGATGACGTAGCCGAGCTGCATCTCGGCAATCTGGATCAAGGAGAAATTGCCGACCGGGCCATTCGGGCCGTTCAACAGGAACAGGTTGGGGAAGCCCGGCACCGACAGCGACAGGTAGGCGATGGGGCGGTCGGCCCAAACATCGTCGAGCGTCACGCCACCGCGCCCCGTCACCACCGTCGGGCGGATGAACCGGTCGGCGCGGAAGCCGGTGGCCAGCACCAGTGCATCGAGTTCGTGCAGGCGGCCGTCGGCGGTGCGCACGCCTTGCGCTTCGATGCGCGTGATGCCGTCGGTGACGAGCTCGGCGTGGGGGTGCTGGATGGCCTGGTAGAAATCCGGCGAGAAGATCAGGCGCTTGCACGCCGCCCGGTAATTGGGTCGCAGCTTCTCGCGCAGCGCCGCATCCTTGACGTTGTTTTCCAGGTTGTCGAGACAGGCGCGCTCGATGCTGGCCATTTCCTTGGAGTCGGCATCGATGACGGCGTTGGCGATGAAGTCGGTCATCATGCGCTTGGCTTCGTCGCGAATGGCAAAGATGCGCGCCGGGTCGGCGGCGAAGGCCGCGCGCTCTTCGCCGCTGTAGGCCGGGTTCTCGATCGGCATCACCCACTGCGCGGTGCGCTGGAAGAGCTCGAACTTGGCGACCTTCTCCACCAACGCCGAAGTGATCTGGATGGCGGTCGAGCCGGTGCCGATCACGCCCACGCGCTTGCCGTCCAGCGCCACCTCGTGGTTCCAGCGCGCGCTGTGGAAGCACGCGCCCTTGAAGTCGGCGAGACCGGCGATGTCCGGGATGTTCGGGTAATGCAGCACGCCGGTCGCCGCGATCACGACGTCGGCGCTGTCGGTCGCGCCGGCCGCGGTGGTGAGCTGCCAGCGCCCGTTCTCGAACACGCAGCGCGTGATCTCGGTGTTGAAGCGGATCGACGACAGCACGTCGTACTTGTTCGCCACGCCTTCGAAGTAGGCCTGGATCTCCTCGCCCGGCGCGAACACGTGGCTCCAGTTGGGGTTCGGCTCGAAGGTATAGGTATAAAGATGCGCCGGCACGTCGCAGGCGATGCCCGGATAGGTGTTCTCGCGCCAGGTGCCACCGAGGCGCGCGGCCTTCTCGTAGATGACGAAATTGTCATAGCCCGCCTCGCGCAGCTTGATGGCGGACAGGATGCCGGCCATGCCGGCGCCGATCACGACGATGCGCAACGCGCGCCCGTTAGATTGAGACATCACTCGCTCCTTGGAATCATTGATCACGTCGCCCGCCGCGACGCCCGCTCGAAACCCATGGGGCCTGAGTACACGGGCTCCGCGCGCGCAACTCAAGCCCGCGCCGCCAGGGCGCATGATCCTGATCAAGCGCGGGCGGCGGCGGCGGGGGCTGCCCAGCCGGGCAGGATGACGTTTAAGATTGGGCGCGACAAGGCTCCGGGATGATCATCCATGGCAGTTCCGCACACGGCCGCCAGCGCCCCATGAACGACGAGGCCCGCCAGCAGGCGATCATCACCTCCGCGGGCGTGCGCATGCCGCGATTGGTCTACGGCACGGCCTGGAAAGCCGAGCGCACCGCGGCCCTGGTCGAAGCGGCGCTGCGCGCCGGCTTTCGCGGCATCGACACCGCCGCGCAACCCAAGCACTACGACGAAAGCGGCGTCGGCGCCGGCCTCGCCGAAGTCGGCCTGCCCCGCGAGCAACTCTACGTGCAGACCAAGTTCACGCCGCCCGACGGCCAGGACCGCGCGCGTCTGCCCTATGCGCTCGAAGCGCCGCTGGCGGTGCAGGTGGAACAATCGCTCATGGGTTCCCTGGTGCGCCTCGGCTGCGACTATGTCGATGGCCTGGTCCTGCATTCACCGCTCGCGAGCCGCGCCGCGACGCTGGACGCATGGCGCGCCATGGAACAGGGGGTGGCGCGCGGCATGGTGCGCCAGCTCGGCATCAGCAATTGCTATGCGCTCGCCGAGTTCGACGCGCTGTACCGCGCGGCCACGATCAAACCCGCGGTACTGCAGAACCGCTTCTACGCGCGCACGCGCCACGATCGCGAGCTGCGCGCCTATTGCCGTGCCCATGGCGTGGTGTACCAGAGCTTCTGGACCCTGACCGCCAATCCCGAGGCCCTGGCCAGCGCCACGCTGCGCAACCTCGCGCTGCGCCACCGCTGTGCGCCGGCGCAGATCCTCTATCGTTACCTGACCCACATCGACGTCGTGCCCTTGATCGGCACCACCTCCGTTGCCCACATGCGTGAGGATCTCGCGATCTTCGATTTCGTGCTCGACGCGCGCGAATGCGACGCCGTCAGCCTGCTGTTCTGAAGCCCGCGCATCACCAGTCCGCCGACCAGCAGGTGCCGTCCTGACGCCGCGCCTTGCCAAGGCGTCGACCGACACGACGGCTGCGCATCAGCGCAAGCGGGACCGACGTCATTCAGGTATTGTCTCGCCATGCCCGCTTCCCATGCCCCCGCGCCGCGCCCGTGGTTGATGTTGAGTCTTGCCCTGCTGTGCCAGGTGGCGGTGTCGCTGGTGGTGCAGGGTGTGCCGACGCTCGCGCCCTTCCTGCAGGCCGATCTCGGTCTCACACGCGCCGAGGTCGGCATGTTCAATTCGGCGCTGATGGGCGGCTCGCTGGTGGCGATGTTCGCCGCCGGCTGGGTGGTGGATGTCAAGGGCGAGCGCGCGGCGCTGGTGTGGGGCAATGTGCTGGTCGGCCTGTTCTGCATGACCGTGATCGCCACCCATACTTTCGTCACCGCCCTCATCGCGCTGTTCTTTGCCGGCATCGGCGGCGCCTTTCCGACCCCGGCCGGCAGCAAGACCGTGATGGCGTGGTTCCCCATCCATCAACGCGGCATGGCCATGGGCGTGCGCCAGACCGGCATTCCGCTCGGCGGTGCGCTGGCGGCCGCCACCCTGCCCTTCATAGCGCATGTCGCCGGCTGGCGCGTGGCGGTGATGGCCGGCGGACTCGCCTGCTTCGCGAGCGCGGCGTTGTGCCAATGGGCGTATCGCGCGCCCGACACCGTGCAGCGCGCCACCAGCGTCGCGCAGCCGCTGTCGCGCTTTCGCGATTTCGCGTCGCGCGAAGTGGTGCTGCTCGGCATCGCCGGCGGACTCGCCACCCTCGGCCAGTTCACCTTGATCACCTATCTCGCCATCTATCTCAAGGAGAGCCAGGCCATCGCGGTCACGACCTCGGCCAGCCTGCTGGTGATGGCGCAGGTGGCCGGCGCCAGCGGCCGCGTGCTGTGGGGCGTGGCCAGCGATCGCCTGTTCGGTCATCGGCGACGGCCGGCGCTGCTGTTGCCGGTCGCGCTGTCGGCGCTCGGCGCGCTGGCGCTCGGTTGGCTGCCCCACGGCACGCCGTTCTGGGTGATAGCGCTGCTGGTCACCGCCCATGCATTCTGTGCGCTGGGCTGGCACGGCAACTGGATCGCACTGGTGGCCGAGGTCGCCGGCCCCGAGCGCCAGGGCCGCACGGTCGGCGTGGCGATGTCGATCATGTATCCATGCATCATCGTGTTTCCGCCGCTGTTCGGGTATTTCGTCGACCGCAGCCATTCGTGGCCGGGCGCCTGGACCGGCCTTGCCGTGGTGCTGGTCATCGCCACGGCCTTGATACGCCTGGTCGACGAGCGCAGCCTTGCGCAACGCAACTGACATCCGCAAGACAAGACAAATAGTGAGGACTTGAACATGTGGTCATTCGCCACTGACCCCGATTTCCAGGAGCAACTCGACTGGATAGATCATTTCGTCAAGCACGAAGTCGAGCCGCTCGACCACCTGCTCGGCAGCCAGTGGAACATCCACGACCCGCGCTTTGTGAAACTGGTGCGGCCGCTGCAGGCCAAGGTGCGCGCGCGCGGCCTGTGGGCCTGCCATCTCGGGCCGCATCTCGGCGGCAAGGGTTACGGCCAGTTGAAGCTCGCGCTCATGAACGAATTGTTCGGTCGCTCGCGCTTCGGACCCATCGTGTTCGGCGCCCAGGCGCCCGACACCGGCAACGCCGAGATCCTGGCCCACTACGGCACGCCGGAACAGAAGAAGCGCTTTCTCGAGCCGTTGCTAGCCAACGACATCGTGTCGTGCTTTTCCATGACCGAGCCGCAGGGCGGCGCCGATCCGCTGGTGTTCACCACGCGCGCCGTGCAGGACGGCGACGAGTGGGTGATCGACGGCGAGAAATGGTTTTCCTCGAACGCGCGCTACGCGGCGTTCTACATCGTCATGGCCATCACCGATCCCGAGGCCGCGCCCTACAAGCGCATGTCGATGTTCATCGTGCCGGCCGACACGCCCGGCGTCGAAATCAAGCGCAACCTGACCTTCTACGGCGAGCCGGAAGCGACCCACGCCTACATGGCCTACAAGGCAGTGCGGGTGCCGAAGGAGAACATGCTCGGCGGTCGCGGCGATGCCTTCGTGGTGGCGCAGGTGCGCCTCGGCGGCGGCCGTCTGCACCACGCCATGCGCACCGTCGCGCAGGCGCGGCGCGCGCTGGAGATGATGTGCGAGCGGGCCTTGTCACGCACCACCAAGGGTGAACTGCTGGCGCGCAAGCAGATGGTGCAGGAGAAGATTGCCGACTCGTGGGTGCAGCTGCGCCAGTTCCGCCTGCTGGTGCTGGAAACCGCGTGGCTGTGCGACCAGGGCCATGACTACAAAGCGGTGCGCAAGAACATCGCGGCAGTGAAAGCCGTGATGCCCAAGGTGCTGCACGATATCTCCGAGCGCGCGCTGCACCTGCACGGCTCGCTCGGCCTGTCGACGGAAATGCCGTTCGCGGACTGGCTGGTCAATTCCTACCACGTCGGCCTGGCCGACGGCCCGACCGAAGTGCACAAGATCACGGTCGCGCGCGAAGTCTTGAAGGAATACGAAGGCACCACCAAGCTCTTCCCCGACTATCACAACTTGAGCGAAGCGGAGCGCGCCCATGATCTGTACGACGCATTGCTCGACGGCAGCGACGACTAGGTCGACGGTCTCGTGACGAACGCGGACCAGGGCGACGCGGACAAGGCCTCGCCCTTCCACGCCGGCGAAGCGGACCTGCAGGCGCGCGCCGGCGTGCGCGAGCGCATCGAGCAGCTTGGCCAGGTGGTGATCCGCGACCACCTCATCGAGCAGCACCGCGACTTCTTCGCGCTGTTGCCGACGGTGCTGGTGAGCGCCCTCGACCCGCGCGGCCAGGTGTGGGCCGGCATGTTGGCCGGCGCGCCGGGCTTCGTGCATGCACTGGACGCGATGCACCTGCGCATCGATGCGCTGCCGCGCGGCGATGACCCACTGGCCGGTGGCATCGTCGTCGGCGCGCCCGTCGGGATGCTGGGGCTGCAAGCCCACACCCGCCGCCGCAATCGCATGAACGGTGAAGTGAGCGCGGTCGACGCCGAGGGTTTCACGGTGGCGGTGCGCCAGAGTTTCGGCAACTGCCCGAAATACATCCAGGCGCGCGAGGCGCGCTGGCTCGGCGGCGTGCCGCAGGGAGGCCGCGAGCTTGGCGGCGCGCTGCTCGATGATGCCCTGCGCGCCCGCATCCGCGGTGCCGACACCTTCTTCGTCGCCAGCCGTTCTCGCGATAGCCACGCCGCGCGCGACGGCGGCACGGGACTCGACATATCACACCGCGGCGGCAGGCCGGGCTTCATCCGCATCGACGACAGCGCCACGCACAGCGTGCTGGTGATCCCCGATTTCGTCGGCAACTTCCTGTTCAACACGCTCGGCAACCTGCTCGAACATCCTGCCTGCGCGCTGCTGTTCGTCGACCACGAGCACGGCGGGCTGTTGCAGTTGATGGGCGACGGCGAGATTGAATGGCAAGGTGCGGAGGTGGCGCGCTTCAAAGGCGCCGAACGCCTGTGGCGTTTCCACTTGCGCGGCAGCGTGTGGCGGCCGGGCGTGTTGCCGGTACGCTGGAGCGAAGCCGAACTGGCGCCGCAACTGAACGATTTGGGTGAATGGCCCCTGTAGGTGCGAATTCATTCGCACATCTGCGCGTCAGACCCACAATGCGTCTTTGTGGGTCAGACTTCAGTCGCTCAGGAGCCTTGCGTTCAACGTCAGGCCGTCGCCGCCCAAAGACAACATTGCAACGCTACGCCACCTGCTGCTGCGCCCACCAGCGGCGCACCGAGGCGTTCACTTCGGCGGCGTGGAATCGCGCGACCTTGTTGCTCGGCGCCAGCGCTTCTTCGTAGAAGAAGGTCGGCAGTTCGTCATCGACCTCGGTGAAGCCGGCGGCGCGATTGAACTCGGCTTCCATGCGCAGGGTCTGGCGGCCGAGCGCGCGGAACCAATCGACGCCGAAGGACGTGCCGCAGGCGGCATTGATGGAATCGACCACCATCTCGATATTGGCATTCGTCACCGAGCGGCCGAACACGCACAGCCCCAGCGAATCGGCGGTGGCGCACAGGGTCTGCATTTCCATGCTGACGTCCACCAGTTCGTCGACGTTCTTGCCGCTGCATTCGAACTTCGGCGCGTTGCCGGTGGTGTGATCGGCGCCCTGCGCGGTGACCATCATCGAAATGCCGGTCACTTCGATGACGCGCGGGTCATAGGCGCTGATGCCCTGCTTCTTGATCACCGGACAGCGCGCCACGTTGTAATGCTGGCCAACCGCCGCCGTGCCGCGCGCCCACAGTCGCCCGTCGGCGCTGCCGGCGCGCAGTTCCTCCATCACGCGCGTGAGGAACGCGACGTCGCCGAAAGGCGCGAGTCCCGCATCCAGCAGCACACCCATCATGGCGCCGGTTTCGATAGTGTCGATGCCGAGGTCGTTGGCGTGCCAGTTGAGGCGCGCGAGATCGTCGGGGTCGGTCAGGCCGCAGTTGGTGCCCATCAGGCCCAGGGTCTCGTATTCCACCGGTGAGACGATTTCACGACCGTCGGCATCGGCGTAGACATTGCTGCATTCGATGAGGCAGCCGGGCATGCAGGCATGGGAGGTTTCGCCGCCGCGCGACTGGTTCTGGGCGCGGATGAAATCGCCGCCCATCTTCAACACGCCCTTGGCGATATCGACCTGTTGACCGGAGGTGAAATTGTTCACCGGCAGGCCACCGACATGGTTGGTGTAGTCGGCCATCATCGCCGTGCCGTAGTCCTTCAGCACGTTGACCGCCTCGTCGGCACGCAGCTTGGCGCCGTAGTCCTTGATGCTGCCGAGCACCTTCTTGCGATCGTGGAAGGTCGGCATGCGGTCGAGGTCGATGACGATGGCCTTGAGCTTCTTCACGCCCATCACCGCGCCTACACCGCCACGGGCCGCGAGGCGCGCCGGCCGCTTGTCGGTGTCGCTCATGGAAATGCCGGCCAACAGACCGCCGTACTCACCCACCGGCCCGCAGATGGCGACGCTGACTTTCTGGCCATAGACCTCGTGCAGCATGGCGGCGGTTTCGAACGTGCCGCGGCCGAGATAGGGCGTGCCGCTGGTGAATTCGACCGTGCCGTCCTTCTTGAGGTACATCACCGTCCAGTCGTCGCAGCCGCCATGGAGCGTGAAACCGGCAATCGAGAGCTGGCCCATGGCGAGGCCGAAAGAGCCGCCGGCATTGGCTTCCTTGATGCCGCCGGTCAGGGGACTCTTGCAGCCGACACTGGTGCGGTTGGCATTGGACCAGTTGCTGCCCGCGAACGGCCCCGCCGAGAAGATCAGCGGGTTGTCGGTGCTGAGCGGGTCGACGCTGGCGGCGCCCAGTTCGAGCAGGGTCTTGGCGATGAAGTAACGGCCGGCGTGGGCCACCTGCTCGCCGCTGAAGGTCTCTTCGCGCACGCTGCGCTGGGCGAGATCGATGTGGAGATATTTGCGCATCGGCATTCCTCGCGTGGCATTTTCTGATCTGGCGCCAGTATATCGGCACGGGCGGCCCGCGCCGCATTCCCGCGCGGAGAGTGTGGCTGAAGCCGCCCGGCGCCGCCTCAGTCGTCGTCGATGTGCTTGCGCAACTCGATGGGCGCCACGGTGCGGCGCCGCAGACGTAGATTGAGCATTTCCACCGACACCGAGAAGGCCATGGCGAAGTAGATGTAGCCCTTCGGGATATGGAATTCCAGGCCCTCACCGATCAACGCCACGCCGATCAGCACCAGGAAGCTCAAGGCCAGCATCTTGATGGTCGGATGGGCATCGACGAAATCCGAGATCGGGCCCGACGCGACCATCATCACCGCCACCGCGATCATGATGGCCGCGATCATGATCTCGACATCACTGGCGAGGCCGACGGCGGTGATGACCGAATCCAGCGAGAACACGATATCGAGCACGCCGATCTGGATGATGGTGCTGAAGAAGGTGGCGTGGCCGCCGGCCGCGTTGCCGGTGTCTTCCACGCCTTCGAGTGAATGGTGGATCTCGAGCGTCGACTTGGCGAGCAGGAACAGGCCGCCGCCGATCAGGATGAAATCACGGCCCGACAGGTCGATGCCCATCACGCTCACCAGCGTGGCCTTGAGCTTCATTATCCAGGTCAGTGCCAGCAGCAGCATGATGCGCGTGGCCATGGCGAAGCCGAGGCCGATCACGCGCGCGCGCTTGCGCTGTTCCGGCGGCAGGCGGCCGACAAGAATCGCAATGAAGATGATGTTATCGATGCCGAGTACGATCTCGAGGAACGTGAGGGTGGCCAATGCCACCCAGGCTTCCGGGGAACTCAACCATTCCATCTTCGTTCAGGCCTCGCTGTCTGGCGCCACGCGCGCACGTATGAGATCACAAAATTCACGCACCGCGCCGGCGCCGCCGCCGGCCTGGCACAGGTAGTTCACCGCGCGCCGCACCTCCGGCACCGCATCGGCCGGGCAGCTCGACAAGCCCACCGCGCGCAGCCCGGGGAGATCGTTGAGATCGTCCCCGATGTAGGCAATTTGCGCCAGGCTCACGCCGAATCGCGGGGCGTGTTCGTCGAGCCACGCGCGCTTGTCCTTCACGCCCGGAAAATAATCCGTGATACCGAGCTTGCGCATGCGCGCGCGCACCACCGCGCTGTTCTCGGCCGTCACCACGCACACCCGCACGCCGGCATCGCGCAGCATCAGCATGCCCTTGGCATCGCGCGTGTCGAATTTTTTCAGGGCCTCGCCGTGGCCGTCGTAGTACATGCCGGCGTCGGTCAAGGTGCCGTCGACGTCCACCACCAGCAGCCGGACATCGTGGGCGGCGGCGATGCGTGGCCTGAGCAGCGCCTCGACGACAGGCCAGTCGGCGGGCTCGTCGAGTTCCGCCGCGCACTCCTCGTGCATCACGTGTACGCCGATGCGACCACCGAGACGCACATGGGTTTCATCCAGCAGGCGGCGGCGGGTGAAATAAAACGCGCCGTTCTCCATCACGGTGCCGGCGAAGTCCTGGCGTCGCGGCCGCCGGGCAGGGTCGTAATTGAGCGCCTGGCCGTCGTGACGCCAGAAGAAGCGTTTCAATTCCACGCCGGTCAGCAATGAATCGAGCTGTTCGGCTTCGAAGCGTGCGCGCGCCGCGCGAAAGTCCTCGCTGCGCGTCAGGGGCGAGGTGGCCTGGATGAGGCACAGCACGTCGCACTCGACCTGGGCGGCAAGTTCCAGCATCACCGATTCGCTGCTCGCGGTGTCGCTGGCATTGGCCGGGTCGCGGTCGACAACCTCGACACGCGCGCCGAAACGCGCGCGCGCGTCGGCACGGATGTCGGCGTCGTCCGAGGCCACGTAGATGGCATCGAAGCAGCCCGACTCCAACGCTGCCGTGAGGCTCCAGGCGTACAGCGGCCGCCCGGCGATGCTGCGCAGGTTCTTGCCCGGGATGGACTTCGAGCCACCGCGCAGCGGCAGCAGCGCGACCCAGCGCATCAGCGCAGGTGCACGCCGGGCAGACGCTTGAGCTTGGCGCGCTGGGGCGCCTCGATGTCGAGAATGGCGGTCGGCTTGTGGGTCAGCGCGGTGGCCACCGCGCGTACGTCGCGCACCAGTTTGCGCAGGCCATCGGGCTCGAGCGAGGCCGGGTGATCGGTGCCCTTCCAGGTGCGATCGAGCGTGAAGTGACGCTCCACCCAGTTGGCGCCCAGGGTCACCGCCGCGACGTCGACGGCGATGCCGAGATGATGGCCTGAGAAACCGATGTCCTTGACGCGATGGGCATACAGTTCGCGCAGGCGCGCCACTTCCAGCAGGCAGACCTGGTCGAACGGCACCGGGTAGCCCGAGGTGCAGGCGTACAGCACCACGCGGTTGTGCACGTCGAGCCGCTCGAGCAAGGTCACGATCTCTTCCTGCTCGGCGGGCGTGGTCATGCCCATGGAGATATGGATCTCACCGGCGTAATCGCGGGCCAGGAATTCCAGCATCTCGAAATGCAGGTTGCAGGCCGACGGCACCTTCAGCATGTAGGGATTGAGCGCCGCCATTTCGCGCGCCGAAGTCATGTCCCACACCGAGGTCGAATAGCCGATGCCGAACTCCTCGCACCAGCGCATGAGTTGGCGATGCTGGTCGGGGTCGAACTCCAGGAACTCGCGATGCGCGCCGTAGGTGTCGCCATAGCTGTTGGCGGGATTGGGATGCGGGGCGTTGTATTCCTCGGCCGTCAGCAGTTCACGGTTGCAGCGCTTCTGGAACTTGACGAAGTCGGCCTTGGCGAAGCGCGCCGCGGATTCGATCAAATCGCGGGCGATGGCCATCTCGCCTTTGTGGTTGCAGCCGATTTCGGCTACCACGCGTGGATGCGGTCGTTGGCTCACTGGCCTGCTCCTTACAACTGTCAAGGCGCGACTTGATCGGTCGCGTGTGGCCCCGAGGCGCGCGCGCCGGTACGGCGCCTGGCGGCGGCGGGGTCATGGATGCGAAACACGTAGGGTGAGCGGGCCTCGGCCCGCACACTGCCAAAGCGCCCGAGCTCGGCGCCGAAACGCGCGATGCGGGCATTCAGTTCGGGCACGGTCACGCCCGGGAATCGATGCGCATGGTAGGCGGCACTGTTGCGGTGGTTGGGCCTCATGCCGTTGATGCGCTTGACCAGAGTGCGGATGTTACCGGTCAGCCACGCGCGGAGCCAGGGTAGCGCGGCCGGTCGCGGCGGCGCGTGGTTGCCATGGCCACCGGCCAGCAGCACGTCCATGACGCGGTCACAGGCGAGCGCGCCGTGGGTCGCCGCCAGGTGGCGGTCGAACAGGCGTTCACGGGTGGCGGCGTCGACCAGGCCACGGCGGCCGTCGAGGATCTCCGCCAGGAAAACGCGCACCTCGTCCTGCGTTTGCGCGCAATGGCTCAGGCCGTTGGGCAGGTGGTAGTCGAAGGTCTGCGAGCGCACCGGCATGTAGCTGACGGCCGGCGTATCGAGCACGCATGCCTCGACGGCGGTGGTACAGCCGTTGTGCAGCAACACCTTGGCGGCCATCAGCCACGGCACGACATTGCCCTGGTGGGCGACCTCGACCTCGGGACAGTCCGCCAGGATGGCGCGCCACACGTCGTGATTCTCCGACGGATGGGGGCGCAGCACGATGCGCTGCCCGGGGAACCAGCCGGCGAGCTTGGGCAGCAGCTCGCGGAAATGATCGTAGATGGCCTGCTGGTGCGCGGCCATGCCGGTCGCGAATTCGAGACTCATGCCACGCCCGGTGCGACTCACCTGCGGCTGCCCGTGGCTGTCCTGCTCGATGAGATTGAGCGCCGGCACGAAATTGTTCACGAACGAGAAATTGGTGTTGACCAGGATGAAATCGCCGTAGCGCGCCTTGAGCGCCGCGACTTCGTCGGCGAAATAGCCGCGCACTTCCGGGCGCAGCTGATCGATGCGCGGATTGCCGGTCACGTGCACCGGCACGCCGTTGTAGCCGGCATAGCTCTTGAAGAACTCGGCGTCGTCGCGGCCCCAGGCGAACAGCTGGTCGATGACCTTGAAGGTGTCTTCCGAGTAGCGCCACGCGTAGTACTCGGGCGAGCTGTAGCGCACCAGGCTCTCCTCGTCCCAGGCCACGATGTCGTGGCCGAGACCACGGATGAGATTGAGCATGAGCTTGCTCAAGGAGCGCATGCTCTTGGCCAGGAACAGGCCGCGCGGCAGGTAGGGCATGGCGAAATTGATGTAGGTGCGCGAGCCGATGATGACCGGCAGGCCGCGCTCCGCCGCCACGCAGGCCAACAGCAGCTTGGCGTCGAGTTCACGCACCTGGTTCTCGACCGGAATGATCAAGGTCGACGGGCTGGCCGTCATGGGCGGGAGCAAACTGTCGGCATGGCGGGTGAAACGAAACGGCGCGGCATCACGGCGCGCAGTTGACCCGAATTGCCGGCGCTTGGCAACCGCCAAGCCGCGTCGCCGTGTCCGCCAGGCTGTGCCATCATCCGGCGCCTGTCATCACCGGAGACCCGCCATGAGCAATGCCGACACGCCCAGCAACGAACAGGCGACCTACTGGAACGAGGAAGGCGGCGAACGCTGGGTGCGCCATATCGACGGCGTCGAGGCCATGCTCGAACCTTTGAACGCCGGCCTGCTGGCGGGCGTGGCGGCGCGGCCCGGCGAGCGCGTGCTGGACATCGGCTGCGGCGGCGGCGTCACCAGCGCGGCGCTGGCGCGCGCGGTCGGAGACGGCGGCCACGTGACCGGCCTCGACGTCTCGCAAGTCATACTGGAGGTGGCGCGGCGCCGTTATGCGACGCTCGCCAATCTCGACTTCCTGCTCGCCGACGCCGGCACCCATGACTTCGCGCCGGCCAGCTACGAGGTCTTGACCTCGCGCTTCGGCGTGATGTTCTTTCCCGATCCCCATGCCGCCTTCGCCAACCTGCGGCGTGCCCTGAAAGCCGACGCGCGTCTGTGCTTCCTGTGCTGGCGCCGGCTCGACGAGAACCCGTGGATGGGGCTCGCCGCCGCGGCCGCATTCACGGTGTTGCCGCCGCCGCCCAGACCCGAACCGGGCGCACCCGGACCGTTCTCGTTCGCGAAACGCGAACGCGTGAGCGACATCCTGAGTTCGGCCGGCTTCGGCGCAATCGAATTCGAAGCGCTCGATCGCGGCATCGACCTGGGTTCACTGGATGAAGCCATGGCGTGGCTGACGCACATGGGCCCGGCCGCCCAACCGTTGCGCGAAGCGAACGAGGATCACCGCGCGCTGGCGCTGGATGCGATGCGCGAGGCTCTGGGCAACGAAGAACGCAATGGCCGCGTGGTGCTGAACGGCGCGACCTGGGTGGTGAAAGCGCGGGTGGTGTGAGCGCAAAAATCCCGTAGGTGCGAATTCATTCGCACATTCAAGTGTGATTCGCAGTGCCCTCCGCGACAGTAATGTGCGAATGAATTCGCACCTACAGGGCTGGGACGCGGTCGCTACCGCGCCAACGGCCCCCTGACCAAACGCCCCGGCAGGTTTCCTGTCGGCACATTGTTCTCGAGCAGCACTTCACCGTTGACGATGGAGGTGCTGATGCCGGTGGCGGTCTGCTTCAGGCGCTGCGCGCCGGCCGGCAGGTCGTTCACCAGCTCCGGCATGTTCTGCGCGATGGTGTCGGGGTCGAAGATCACGAGGTCCGCGTTCAGGCCCTCGCGCACCAGGCCGCGATCGTATAGCCCCCAGGCGGTGGCGGTGTCGTGGGTGATGAGACGCACGGCTTCTTCCAGGGTGAAGGCCTGCTTGTCGCGCACCCAGTGACTCAAAAGATGGGTCTGCAGGGACGAGTCCATGATCTGCGCGACATGCGCCCCGGAATCGGAGAAGGTCACCACGCTGCGCGGGTGCTTCATCATGGTCAGCACATGATCCTGGTCTTCGTTGGCGAGCGGCTGGCGGAAGAAGGCATTGCCGTTGGTCTCGAGCGCGATGTCAATCATCGCTTCGGCGCCGCTCAGGCCGCGCTCGCGCGCGATGTCGGACATCAATAGTTCATCACCGATGCCGCGCATGTAATAGAACCAGTCCCATTCCGGCGGACGCGCCTCGGCGCCGACGATCTCGGGGCCGGTATACGGGGCGTTGGCGACTTCGACCAGCTTGCGCTTGACCGCCGGGTCGCGCAGCAGGGCCAGCTGTTCATCGATGGGCTTGGCGCGGATCTCGCGCCACACGTCCCAGGTGTCGAAAGGCGTGTGCGATTTGAACGACAGCAGGGTGGAAATCGAGCGGCTGTGGGCTTGCACGAACATGCGCCCGCCGGCCACGCATACGTCATTGGCGAGCTGGTAATAGTCGGGCCACACGTCGGGCGCGATGCGAATGCTCGGCATGCCGAAAGTAATCGGCACGCCCGACTCGACGGCGAGCGTGGTCAGGCGTTCGAAATAATCCTTCTTGCGCCGCTCGCTGCGTCCGGGCGCTTCGCCGGCCAGTTCGAAGATGCCGGCGCCGGTCTCGCCCATGGCGTTGACGATGGCGCGCACTTCCGACCAGTCGGCGATGCGGCTCGCCACCGGTCGATCGTCGGCGGTCTGGTGGTTGTAGGTGCGCGAGGTGGAAAAACCGATGGCGCCGGCGCGCACCGCGTCCTGCACTTCGAACTGCATGCGCTTCAGTTCATCGGGCGTCGCCTGCTCGCTGAACGCGCGCTCGCCCATCACGTAGGTGCGCAGCGCCGAGTGGCCGATGTAGCCGCCGTAGTTGATGCCCTTGGGCAGGCCGTCCAGCACGTCGAGATATTCACGGAAGGTTTCCCAGCGCCAGTCGATACCGGCGCGCATCGCGTCGCGCGACAGGTCTTCGGCGCGTTCGAGATTGCGGAACACCATGTCAGCGTCTTTCGCCGCGCAGGGCGCGAGCGTGAAACCACAATTGCCCATGATGACGGTGGTGACGCCGTGGTAGCAGGAGCAGGAACCGAGCGGATCCCAGAAGATCTGCGCGTCCATGTGGGTGTGGCCATCGACGAAGCCCGGCGACACCACCTGGCCGGCGGCATCGATGCTGCGCTGCGCGCGTTCCTTGATGCGTCCGATCTTGACTATCTTGCCGTTCTTCACTCCCACGTCAGCCGGAAAGCGCGGGCCACCGGAACCGTCCACCACGAAGCCGTTCTTGATCACGAGGTCGTACATCGTCGTCACTCACTGTGGGAGAAGCGTAAAGGAGATTAGCACACCGTCCGCGGCGCACCCGCCAACCCTTTAGTGGGTATCGTCACCCCATCGCGCGGGTTCGCGCCAAAGCGCGACCGCGCGCCTACAATAACCTCACCCCATCGCAGGAGATCGTGCGCATGCCGGCCTACACCATCATCGACGTCGACACCCACGTCACCGAGTCGGCGGACCTGTGGACCAGCCGCGTGCCGGCACGCATGCGCGACGCGGTGCCGCGACTGGCCAAAGACAAACGCGGACGACATATGTGGTTTTTGAACGGCAAGCCCATTGCCAAGCTGGGCCTGTCGGCCACCGCCGGCGCCGGCGACATGAAGGAACCGCCCGATCACTACGACGACATGCATCCCGGTGCGTTCGACGCCCAGGCGCGCCTCGCCTACATGGACGAGATGGGCATCTGGGCGATGGTCATGTATCCCAACGTCGGTGGCTTCGGCAGCCAGGTGTTCCTGCAGCTCGGTGATCCGGAATTGATGCGGACCTGCGTCGAGGTCTACAACGACTGGCAGACCGAATGGGCGTCGGCCGACAGCCGCCGCCTGCTGCCCATCACCTCGACACCTTTCTGGGACGTCGATGCGGCGGTCAAGGAGGTGCGACGCTGCGCCAGCATGGGCCATCGCGGCATCCTGTTCACCGGCGAGCCACAATCGTTCGGCCTGCCGGTGATCGGCGATAGGTATTGGAACCCGCTGTGGGAAACGGCGGTGGAGCTGGACCTGCCGCTGAGCTTCCACATCGGTTCGGGCAACATGGAAGCGGGCGTACAGAAACAGAAAATCGAGGCCTACGGCCGCATGGCGGCCTTCACCGAAGTATCGGTCGCGTTCTTCATGCGCAACGGCGTGCAGATGGCCGACCTGTTGATGTCGGGCGTGCTGGCGCGCTATCCGGGCATCAAGTTCGTGTCGGTGGAAAGCGGCATCGGCTGGATACCGTTTCTGCTCGAAGCGCTGGACTACCAGTTCCTGGGCAACCGCGTCAGCGAGGAACGCCCCGATCTCGACATGCTGCCTTCGCAGTACTTCGCGCGGAACATCTATGGCTGTTACTGGTTCGAGCAGGTGGCGCCGCGACGCCTGATCGACAAGGTCGGCGTCGACAACATCCTGTTCGAGACCGACTTCCCGCACCCGACATCGCTGTACGGCGCGGACGTACACGCGCGCATCGCGAGCGGCCTCGGTGAATGCGATGCCGACACGCGGCGCAAGATCCTGTGGAGCAATGCGCAGAAGCTGTACAAGGTCGAGGAACCGGGCGCCGCGGATCTCGCGCGCGCCTGAACGCTTCGTCGCCGATGTCGCAAATACCGGTCAGCAGCGCCTGCGTCGAGTTTCGCGAGACCCTGGCGCGCCACATCAAGGACCTGACACGCGCCGATCCCGAGCGGCATGGCACCGCCTGGTATTTCCTGCGCTACCTGAAACGCGTCGCCGTGCGCGCCGAGGCCAGTGCCAAGGCCAGCGACGCCAGCGGCGCGATGCGCGGCCTGACTCGTTTCTACGTGGATTCAGCGGCAGCGGACGCCGATCTCAGCGCGCGTTTCGACGAGGTGCTGGCGGCGCACCGGCATGCGCTGCGCGTCGAGCACACTCGACCGGCGGATTCCCTCTGTAGGTGCGAATTCATCCGGCACACGTTCGGGCGAAGACCGAACGTTCGACGTCAATGTGCGAATGAATTCGCACCTACAGGGCACGACCTCACACCGCCACGCGATGCATGGCCGCCGTCGCATCGTGCAATTCCTCGAACAGCTCCGCGAGCGGCACCGGCTTGCCGATGCCATAGCCCTGCAGGTAGTCGATGCCGAGCCGCGTCAGCACTTCGGCCTGCTGCGGTCCTTCGACGAATTCGGCGACCGTGGTCTTGTCCATGATGCGCGCGACTTCGGCGATCGATCGCACCATCGCTTCATCGAGTCGGTCGAGGGCGATGTTGCGCACGAAGATGCCGTCGATCTTGACCACGTCCACCGGCAGCGCCTTCAGGTAGGCGAAGGACGACAAGCCGCTGCCGAAATCATCGAGCGCGAAGCGGAAACCGCGCTGCTTGAGTCCGTTGATGAACGCCTGCGCGGTATTGATGCTGGCGATGGCGGCGGTTTCGGTGATCTCGAAACAGAACTTGGCGGCCGGCAGGTGGTGGGCGTGGAACTGCTGCTCGATGAAGGCCTGCAGCTCCTGGTCTGCCAATGACTGGCCGGAAATATTGATCGAGCACGACTCGATCAGCGCCAGGCAGTCGCGATGCGCGGCAAACCATTCACAGGTGTGGCGTATCACCCAGCGATCAAGGCGCGGCGCGAGGCCGAAGCGCTCCGCCGCCGGCAGGAACAGGCCGGGTGAAATCATGGCGCCGCGATCGTCGCGCATGCGCACCAGGATCTCGAGATGGGTGGACGGCGCCTCGGGTCGGCTGCGGGTCGCGCGTATCGGCTGCGCGTGCAGTTCGAAACGGTCGTGCTCCAGCGCGCGGTTGATGACCGCCACCGAGTCCACCTGCTGGCGATGGCGGTTCAGCTCGGCGTCGTCGGGATCGAACTGGTAGACGCGCCTACGGCCTATTTCCTTGGCCGCATAGCAGGCCGCGTCGGCCGCCTTCATGACGCTCGCCGCGCTGGTATCGGGTGACAAGAGCGCGACCAGGCCGATGCTCGCACCGGCATTGAAGAACTTGTCCTCCCAGGCGAAGCGGTGCGCCTCGATGGATTTGCACAGCTTGTCGGCGATGGCGCCGGCCTGCGCGCGCGTGCAGTGCTCGAGCAGGATCGCGAATTCATCGCCGCCGAGTCGCGCCACCGCGTCGTGCTTGCGCACGTGCTCGCGCAGCAGCGCCGCCACTTCCTTGAGCATGGCATCGCCGGCCTCGTGTCCGCAGGCATCGTTGATGACCTTGAAGCTGTCGAGATCGAGATACAGCACCGCGTGCTGGGTGGTGTCGATGCGGATCGATTCCAGCGCGCGTTTGAGGCGCGTCTCGAATTCGTGGCGGTTGAGCAGTTCCGTCAGCTCGTCGTGGGTTGCCTGGTAGGCGAGCCGGTCCGCCATGATGCGGGTGGTGGTGACATCCTGGATCTGTACGATGGCGCGCACACCGCCCTCGGTCGAGCGCAGGATCGGTGAGCCCGACACCATCACCCACAGCGGCGCGCCGTGGCAGGACGATTGGCGGGTCTCGAGACAGAACTCGCTGATGCGCCCGGCCAGCAGGGCGTTGAAGCGCTCGTGGAGACGCGCACCGTCCACCGCGTCGGCCAACGCCCAGAACGGCCGCTGCTGCCAATAGCCGGCGTCCGTGCCATAAATGCCCTCGGTGACACGGTTGGCATGCACCACCGCGCCGTCGGCGTCGATCAGGAGCATGCCGATGGGCGCATTGTGAAAGGCGCTGGCGAAGCGCGCCTCGGTCTGCTGCAGGGCCGAGGCCAGTTCCGCCGAACGGTTGAAATGACGACTGTAGTGCCGCCCGGCCGACAGCAGCGCCACGCCGAACAACATCGCCATCAAGGCCAAGGTGCGAAACACCGCGCTGTCGTGCAGTGCGCACCACAGCGACACGGGGAGCAGCATCAGCGGCACGTACAGGCGATAGCTGCCGAGCACCGGTGACAGGTGCACGATGCCGCCCGCGCTCAAGCCGGCCAGCACCGAGACGGCGAGGAACTGGTATTCGAAGGGTACGCCCGACATCATCAACACCGCGCCGACGCCCCAGGTCAGGCCGGTCAGTGCCACCAGCACGCAGAACTGCTGCTCGGCCTGGGCCACGGGCTGGCGGCCGGGACTGGCGAGGAAGCGCGTGCGCTGGTGCATGCGCAACATGCACAGGCCGCCGAGGCCCAGGTACCAGCTCGCGAGCATGCCGTGGTTGCCATAGGGCCACCACAGGCACAGCAGCAAGGTCGCGAGCGCGAGGTTGCAGATGAAGCCGAGCAGCGCCTGTTGGTGCACATACCCCAGGCGCAGTTCGCGCAGAGAGGTCTGGGCCGCATCGCTGGGCACGTATTCCAGCGCGGGCGGCAACTCGGTGGTGGCGGCCGAAAACATAGGCGTGAAGTCCGACAGGCTGCGCCGCGGCGCGTGATTCGAAATCATGGGGTGTCGCTTCAGGCGATGTGCGCGACGCGGCGCGCAGGCGCGGTGCGAGTCTCTGCACGGCGGGTGGGGTGCAGCGAATTCACGCCTGGCGCCCGGCAGGCACGGGCGTCGGCCGCGGTGTTCACCGCGCTATCGACGTGCCTGGCACCGGCCTGCCCTAGTGACATGGTCTCTCCAACAAGGCACCGGCACTGTCTCGCTTCCATGGAGGGGTGCGTTCCGGGATCGCCGGCGCTCACCGGTTAGCGGGTCGATCGAGGCCGGCCTTTAATCGCGCACGCGGCACGCCGGCGCGATGACCACGCTACAATGGCGCATGACCCGACTTCTCGCCCGCTATCACGTCGGCGCCGCCGCTGCCGACATCGACACCCGCGCCGCCGCCCTCGCCCTGGAACAAAGCATCGAGATGCCGCTCGCCGCGGTCACCAGCGCCTACGTGCGCGACGAAGTGGTGGCGCGCGTCGACGCCATCACCGAACTGGCGGCGGACCACTACGAAGTGACGCTCGCCATCGCCACCGCCACCGTCGGTCACGACATCGGCCAGCTCATGAACATGCTGTTCGGCAATTGCTCGCTGCAGGACGACGTGGTGCTCCACGACGTCGAGCTGCCCACCGACCTGCTCGGCCACTGGCAGGGCCCGCGCCATGGCCTGGCCGGCCTGCGCGCGCTGGTCGGCGCCGGCCCGCGCGCCCTGACCATGAGCGCCTTGAAGCCCCAGGGCCTGCCCGCCGCCGAACTGGCGACGCTGGCGGCGACCTTCGCCGCCGCCGGCATCGACATCATCAAGGACGACCATGGCATCGCCGACCAGGACTATGCGCCGTTCGCGGCGCGTGTGCGTGCCTGCCAGGCGGCCGTGGCGCGCGCCAACGCCGCCAGCGGCGGCCACGGCGTGTATGCCCCGACCCTGTCCGGCGGCCCGCGCCAGCTGGCCGCCCAGGCGCGCATCGTGCGCGAGGAAGGCGTGAAGATGGTGCTGGCCTGCCCGATGCTGATGGGCTTGCCGATGTTCGAGGAACTGGTGCGCGACGAACTCGATTGCGCGGTGCTTGCCCACCCTGCGCTGGGCGGCGCCGCGCGCATCGCGCCGCCGTTGCTGTTCGGCAAGCTGTTCCGCATGCTGGGCGCCGACGCCACGGTGTTCCCCAATCACGGCGGACGCTTCAGCTACAGCCCCGCGACCTGCGCCGCGCTGGCGCGCGCCGCGCTCTCGCCCTGGCACGACTACCGGCCCTGCGCGCCGGTGCCGGCCGGCGGCATGAGTGTCGAGCGCGTCGACGAAATGCTGGACTTCTACGGTCGCGACGTCATCCTCCTCATCGGCGGCGCGCTGCTGACGGCCGGCGCGGCGCTGCCGCAACGCGCCCGCGAATTCGTCAGCCGTGTCCACGCCGCCACAGTTGCAAGCGAGACCTCACCGCCATGAGCAATGACACCCATCGCCGCCACGACGGCCAGTTCCATTGGCAGGACGTCGACGTGCTGGCCTACAAGCAGAGCGGCGAAGCGCCGTTCAAGGACGTCACCCGCCAGGTGCTGTTCGAGGATCCCGAGCTCGGCTGCCAATGGCGTTATTTCGAAGTGGCGCCGGGCGGCCACACCACGCTCGAGCGTCACCAGCATGTGCACGCGGTGATGGTGGTGCGTGGCCGCGGTCGCGCGCTGGTGGGCGAACGCATCCACGAACTCGCCAACCACGACCTGGTCAAGGTGCCGCCGCTGACCTGGCACCAGTTCCGCGCGCCGGACGATGAGCCGCTGGGCTTTTTGTGCCTGGTCAATGCCGAACGTGACCGCCCGCAGTTGCCGCGCGAAGAGGATCTCGCGGCGCTGCGCGCGGATGCCGCCATGGCGGAGTTCATTCGCCTGTAGGTGCGAATTCATTCGCACACCCGAGGGCGCGGTCACGCGCCGACGACGTCGCCCAATGTGCAAATGAATTCGCACCTACAAAGATATTGCCGCCCCCTGCCCCACGGGCTATGTTCGCCGCTCGCAAGGCCGAGGGGAGAGCCATGTTCGCCTACCGTTGTTCGCGATTTTTCGTGCTGGTGTTCGCCGCGCTCGGCAGCCTGGCCGCGCTGGCCGCCCCGCCCGCCAGCGACGGCAAGGACGACCTCTCCCCGATCGCCGACAGCGAATGGAACCGCGCCCACGCCGCCCACCTGCTGGAACGCGCCGGCTTCGGCGGCACGCCGGCCGAGATAGACCGCCTCGCGCGCATGACACCGCGCCAGGCAGTGCGTCACCTGGTCTACTTCGAGGGTGTCGATGCTGCGGCCATCAAGGCGCAGCCGCCGTTTGATGAATCCGGTATTTTCGAAGCGGGACTCGATCCCTTTCCGCCCAGCCGTCCGGCCACCACCGAACTCGCCAAGGCCAAGGGCGAGGCGCTCGGCGTCAAGGTCAAGGCCGGCGGCAACCGCCCCTACCAGCCGGTGGTCGACAAGTTCTTCTACTGGCTGCGCGCCAGCCGTCTCGAGACCGACCGCGTCGCCTACTGGTGGGCGAACCGCATGGTGTCTTCGCCGACGCCGCTGAAAGAAAAAATGGCGGTGTTCTGGCACGGCCATTTCACCAGCAGCGAAGAGAAGGTGCGCGACTACCGCAAGATGCTGCGCCAGCTCGAACTGTTCCAGTCCCAGGGCCTCGGCAATTTCCGCACGCTGCTGATTGGCGCGGCGCAAGACCCGGCCATGCTTGCCTATCTCGATGCGGGCGTGAATGTCAAAGGCGCGCCCAACGAGAACTTCGCCCGCGAGATCATGGAAATGTTCACCATGGGCGTCGGCAACTACAGCGAACACGACATCCGCGAAGCGGCGCGCGCCTTCACCGGCTGGTATTACAGCGGCCTCGAATTCAAGTTCGACGCCGCCAAGCACGACGACGGCGACAAGGAGTTCCTGGGCGCGAAGGGCAACTTCGACGGCATCCAGGTCATCGACCACATCCTCGCGCAGCCGGCCACCAGCCGTTACATCGCCGCGCGCATCTACCGTTACCTGGTGCGCGACGATCTGTCGCCCGAACTCAGCAGCGCCCTGGCCGAGCGGCTCAAAGCCGGCAACTACGACATCGCGGCCTACCTCGAGATGCTGTTCATGTCGCGCGACTTCTACAGCCCGGCGTCGGTCGCGACGCGCATCAAGAGCCCGGTGGAACTCGTGATCTCGACCTATCACAAGCTCGGATTGAAGAGCGTGCCGGGCGCACCGGACTTCAACTTGCTCACCGAGTCTCTCGGGCAACGCCTCATGCATCCGCCGACCGTCGCCGGCTGGAGCTACGGACGCAGCTGGGTGACACCGAGCTTGCTCATCGAACGCGGCAACTTCGCGCTCGACGTGATGTTCCCGGACATCAATTTCATCGCCGCCGACCGTTACCCCGTCTATCCGACCGGCGACGAGATCCGCCAGGTGCATGAACGCATCCGTGCCGGCATGGACATGACCGCCGCCACCGCGCCGGTCGCCAAGGACATGGGCAAGAACGGGATGGCGATGTCCAACCAGGTCGAGCACGCCGAGGAGTTCAACACCCGCTACGGGAGCTATCGCGGCTGGCAGATGGCGATCGAAAGGGTCAAGCCAATCCCGCGCGACGCGCCGCGCGTGGAACTGACGCGCATGGTGATGGGCAACGAGCTCGCGACGCCGGCCGCGGTGGTGGATTACTTCAGCGCGCGCTTCCTGTCGGTGCCGCTCGATGGCGCCACGCGTCGGAAGCTCATCGACAGCTTCACCGCCGAACTCGGCACCAGCGACGTGCTCGCCGCCGCGAGCTACATGGAAGATCCGCTGCGCGTGCTGCTGCACCTGCTGCTGAGCCGCCCCGAGTACCAGTTAGGTTGAGGATCGCCACCATGATGAACCGTCGCCAACTCCTCACCCGCCTCGCCGCCCTCGGTGGCGGCGGCCTGGTCGCCGGCGCCGTGCCCGGCATCTTTCAACAGGCGCTGGCCGCCGATGGCGCCGCCAACGAACGCATCCTGGTGGTGTTCGAAATGTCGGGCGGCAACGATGGCTTGAACAGCATCGTGCCCTACGCCGACGACACCTACTACAAGCTGCGCCCGCGCATCGCCATCAAGAAGGACAAGCTGCTCGCGCTCGATGACCACTTCGGCTTCAACCCCGGCATGCTCGGCATGCAGCGCTTGTGGAACGACGGCAAGCTCGCCATCGTGCACGGCGCGGGTTATGCGCAGCCCTCGTTCTCGCATTTCACCTCGATGGCCTACTGGCACACCGCCGCGCCGAATTCCGGCGATGAATACGGCTGGTGCGGCCGCCTGGCCGACACCCTGGCGCCCAAGCCGGTGCCGAACTTCCTGGTCAATGTCGACACCACCCAGAGCCTCGCGGTGCGCAGCCGCGTGCACACGCCGGTGGTGTTCGACGAACCGGAGCGGTTCGCGCGCCTCGGCATGAAACAGGAACGCGCGGTGCTCGACTACGTGTCGAGTTCGGCCGGCGGCAACGCAAGTCTCGAGTATCTCGAGCAGGTGGCGCGCAGCGCCGACGAGGCGTCGCAGCTGGTGCGTGACGCGTGGGCGAAATACAAGACGCCGGTGGACTATGGCCTGGTGCCCGCGCAATTGCCCAAGGTCGCGGCCTGCATCGCCGCCGGCCTGCCGGCGCGCATCTACTACCTTGCGTACCGCAACAACGCCTTCGACACCCATGTGCAGCAACCCGATCTGCACCAGCGCCTGCTGAGCTACGTGGCCGATGGCATCCACGGCTTTCAACGCGATCTCGAGCGCCTGGGCGTGGCCGACCGCGTGACCACCATGATCTTTTCCGAGTTTGGTCGACGTGCACCGGAAAACACCAATGGCGGCACTGACCATGGCGCCGCCAACAACATGTTCATGGTCGGCAGCAAGGTGCGTGGCGGGCATTATGGCCAGCCGGTCAGCCTCACCAATCTCGACGAGGGCGACAACCTGGTCTACACCACCGACTTCCGTCGCGTGTACGCCACCGCCATCGACCACTGGCTGCAGCCGGGCGCCGCCAAGGCGGTGCTCAAAGGTGAATTCGAGAGCTTGCCGATTTTCGGTTGAGGACTTGCGCTCTCGATCCGCGTGCGCCGCCGGCGTGGCGCACTTCATTCCATTCTCGTCGCAAGGGGAAAACCCATGAGTATTTATGAACGACGCACCTACTCGGTCATCGTCGGCCAGATGCAGGAAGTCATCCGCGTCTATTCCGAAGTCGGCTACCCGATGTTCGAGGCCGGTGGATTCGCGAAGAACCTGGTGGGTTACTTCATCAGTGACACCGGTCCGCTGCATCAACTCATCCACATCTGGCGCTTCGACGACGACGCCGCGCGCCGCGCATTCTGGCAGCGGTTGTATGGCCATCCCGACTTTGCGGGCTTCGCCAAGCAGATCCGCCCGCTGCTGCATGCGCAGGAAAACCAGTTGATGGTGTCGGCGCCGTGGGGGCCGAAACCCTGAACTTCCGCGCTGCGACGGGCCGGCGCAAAATCGGTCCGCCGCGGCGCGCGAATTGCCCGTGCTGCATGGCGCGCATACCATGCACCGACACCCATCCCACCCCGTCAACGCCCCGGGAGGCCCCATGGATTCCGAATCATTGAAAGCGCTGCAGGCGCCGCTGAAGGATCAATACCGCACGCAGCCTGAAGCCGCGCTCATCACGCTGTGCGCCGAGTCCAACGGCATCGATGGCGTGGCCTGCAAACTGTCCACCAGCAAGGGCATGGTGGAAGCCGGCCTGCATCCCGCCACCGGCGGACCGGGCACCCAGGCCTGTTCGGGCGACATGCTGCTCGAAGCGCTGGCCGCCTGTGCCGGCGTGACCCTGCAGGCAGTCGCCACCGCGTTCGGCGTCAAGCTCACCCGCTCGACGGTGCGCGCCGAGGGCGACCTCGATTTTCGCGGCACCCTCGGTGTGGCCAAGGACGCGCCGGTCGGTTTTCGCGACATCCGCCTCACGTTCGACATCGCCGGCGACGCGCCGCAAGAAACCCTGAAGAAAATCGTCAGCACCAGCGAGCGTTACTGCGTGGTGCTGCAGACCATCCAGCAGCGCCCCAACATCTCGGTCGAAGCGCGCCTCGCCTGAGGCCGGCGCGCCCGGCGTCCGCGCGCCGTTACTGGATCTCCAGGCTGCGGGCGACACAGCGCCCGCTCGGTTCGACGAAATAGCCGACCAACACTTCGAAATCGCTCTGCTTGGCGGCGAGCAACATCGCCAAGGTGTCGACGCTGTCCAGGGGTTGGGCAAAGGATACCGGCCGCGCCGTCGTCACATACGTCGGGTCGAGGGTGCAGCCATCGAAGCTACCGCCGTCGGCACGGCCGAACTTGACGATGCTGACGCCGACCCCGTTCTTCGGCGAGATGCGCAGCTTGCCAATCTTGGTACGGGTGACGGCACTGCTGGCCGCCGTGGAGCTCACGACCAGCGCGGTGAAGAGCGCGGTAAGAATCAGTTTGCGCATGCTCGACTTCCTTTTTCGACTGAGTAGTTCGACGACAGTAGCACACGCGTGCGCCAGCACCGTCGACACCACCCTTCGTGGAGGGGGTGAGGCGCGATCGCTGTGCTAGACTCCAGGCCAATCCAGGCACCCTCCCGGCCGTCATGCAGTTCGTCCCGTGCATGGGTCGGATACGTGCCGGCCCGTCCACGATGCATACGCCGCCAAGCCACGGTTGCCTCGCGCGCCGGGGTGGCAGGCCGACAGGAGCCCATCATGTTGCAAGGCAAGCGTGTAGTCGTCACCGGCGCCAACGGCGCGCTCGGACGCGCGGCGGTGGCATTGGCCGCCGAGTACGGCGCCGAGGTCGTCGAGCTCGATCTGCGTTTCGACGGCACGCCCGGCGCGCATCAGCATGCGCTCGACCTCACCGACGCCGACGCCACCCGCGCCTGCCTCGCCGCCATCGGCCGCATCGACGCGGTATTCAACATCGCCGGCGGCTTCGACATGGGCCCCATGGTCCACGAGACCACGCCCGAGCAATGGCAGCACATGATGCGCATGAACGTCGACACCGCGCGCAACGTCATCGCCGCCGTGGTGCCGGGCATGCTGGCGCGCGGCCGCGGCAGCATCGTCAACGTCGGCGCGCTGTCGGCGCGTGAAGGCCAGGCCAACATGGGCGCCTACTGCGTGGCCAAGAGCACCGTCATGCGCCTGACCGAAAGCCTGGCCAAGGAACTGCGCGCCAAGGGCATCAATGTCAACGCGGTGTTGCCGAGCATCATCGACACCCCGACCAACCGCCGCGACATGCCCGATGCCGATCACAGCCGCTGGGTGGCGCCGCGCGATCTTGCCGCCGCCATGTGTTTTCTCGGCTCCGACGCGGCGCGCGCCATCCACGGCGCGCTGTTGCCGGTCAGCGGGCTGGCCTGAGTCATGCCCATGAGCATCCGCGACCAGGCCTGCGTCACCGGCATCGGTGAAACCAAGTACACCCGCGAAACCACCCGCACCCAGGCCGAGCTGACCTTCGAAGCCGCGCTCGCCGCAATCGCCGATGCCGGCCTCGAACCGAAGGACATCGACGGCGTGGTGCCCTACGTGATGGGCGGCGTGATCGCCGAGGATTTCATCACCAATTTCGGTTTGCCGGACCTGCGCTACTCGGCGCTCACGCCAATGGGCGGCGCGAGCTCGGTGGCGGCCCTGCAGAACGCCGCCCTGGCGGTGGCCGGCGGGCTTGCCAACCACGTCTTGATCACGCTCGGCCGCGGCGCACTGTCGACCGGACGCATCACCGACAGGATCGGCCAGATGCCGCAGTTCCGCGTGGTCGGTGAATTCGAGATGCCGATGGGCACCGTCGCGCCCGCGCAGTTCTATGCGCCGATGGCGCGCCGTCACATGGAACTGTATGGCACCACCAGCGAGCAGCTCGGTGAAATCGCCGTGACCTTCCGCAAGCATGCGCTGCTGCACGACAACGCCATGATGCAAAAGCCCATGACGCTGGCCGATCACCAGGCCTCGCGCATGATTGCCGATCCGCTGCGCCTGTACGACTGTTGCCTGGAAAGCGCGGGCGCGGCGGCGGTGGTCATCAGTCGCGCGGACCGCGCGCGCGATCTGCGCCAGCCGCCGGTCTACATCGGCGGCGTCGCCGAAGGCCATCCCGATTCGCCGAGCACCATCACGCAGCGCCCGGACATCTGTCGCATCGGTCTCGCCAAGGCCGCGCCCAAGGCCTTCGCCATGGCCGGCGTCACGCACCAGGACATCGACGTCGCCGAGATCTACGACTGCTTCACCTACATCGTGCTGTGCCAACTGGAAGACATGGGCTTCTGTGCCAAGGGCGAAGGCGGCGCCTTCGTGCAGGGCGGCCGCATCGCGCTCGGCGGCGAGCTGCCGGTCAATACCCACGGCGGACTGTTGTCGCAGGCGCACATCGCCGGCATGAACCACATCGTCGAACTGACCCGCCAGCTGCGCGGCCAGGCCGGCGCGCGCCAGGTCGCGAACGCCGAGGTCGGGCTCGTGACCGGTTATGGCGATCTCGGCGATGGCTCGATTGCCATCCTTCACCGTTGAGCAGCGCCATGAATGCACCGAACTACGACAAACCACTGCCCGACATCACCGCCCTGACGCGTCCGTTCTGGGACGGCCTGCGCGAGCATCGGCTGGTGCTGCAGGCCTGCGCGCGCTGCCACACCGTGCGCCACTATCCACGGCCGGTGTGCGACCGCTGTTATTCGATGGAGAGCGTGTGGGTGACGGGCAGCGGCCGTGGCACCCTGCACAGCTGGACGGTCAACCACCATCCGTTTCATTTCGCCTTCAAGCGCGAGAGCCCGTTCATCACCTCGACGGTGGATCTCGCCGAAGGCGTGCGCATGCAGGCGCCGCTGCGCGACGCCGATGCGAGCCAACTCGAGTTGGGCATGCCTGTCGAATTGGTATTCGAGGACATGACGCCGGAGCTGACCTTGCCGGCGTTTCGTCTTGCTTGACGGCGCACTAGCGCCGCGACATGGTAGGTGCGAATAAATCCGCACCTGCAGGGACATCATGGATACGCTGCTCACCGATGACATCCGCGCCTGGATCGGGCGCAGCGACGCACCGCAGACCATCGAGGTCACGCGGCGTGACATCATCAAGTACGCGCTCGCCAGCGAGCAGTCGCTGCCGCGTTACCTGAATGGCGACGAAGCGCCGCCGATGTTCCTGTTCGGCGCCGACAGGCCGCTCACCGCGCTGGCCGAGCTCGGGCCCGATGGTTTGCGCCAGGACAACCTGCTGCCGCCCCTGCCGCTCAAGCGCGTGATGGCGGGCGGTGTGAAACAGCGCTATCAGCGCGCCATCGTGCCGGGCGACGTGCTGCACATCACGCGCACGGTCAGCGATATTTTCGAAAAGCAGGGCGGCAGCGGGCCCTTGATCTTCGTCGTCTACGACATCGAGGTGCGAGACGCCGCCGGCGCGCTCGTCATGCAGGAAACCCAGACACGCATCATTCGTTGACCATGCCCACATTCGATACCCTGACGGTCGGCACCGAATTGCCATCGCGCAGCCACACGGCGAGCAATGTTTCGCTGTTCCTGTACAACGCCGCGATCTGGAATCCGCATCGCATCCATTACGACGAAAACTACACGCGCGAAGTGGAGAAGCATCCGGGCATCGTCATCGACGGCCCCCTGCAAGGCGACTGGCTGACGCAGGTGGTGACGCGCTGGCTGCAGGATGACGGCGAACTGCTCGAATTCGAATACAGCAACCGGCGCGCCTCCTATCTCGGCGATCGGCTCACCGCCAGTGGCCGCATCGTCGCGCTCGACGCGGCGCGACGCGAAGCGAGCCTCGATCTCGCCATCACCGACGAGAGCGGCCACATCACCACGCCCGGTCATGCACTGGTGCGGCTCAGGCGCTGAGCGTTCGAGCGCGGGATCGCCCCTGATCGGGATCAATACGCATCGCCCCGCGTGGCGCGAGCATAGAGACCAACGCCACCAGCCGAGGTCTTGCCATGTGCTACAAGGATATCGTCGTCCAGATTGCCGATGGCCCTGACTGCGCAACGCGTCTCGCGCTGGCCTTGAAGCTCGCCACGCTGCACGGCGCCCATCTCACCGGGCTGTACGTGGAGCCGCCCTTGCCGATGTCGGCCTTTCCCGAGATCCCGGTGCCGGTGGAGATCATCGACGCGCAGGAAGCAGCCGCCGCGCAACGCCTTGCGGCACTCGAGCAGCAGTTCGCGCAGGCCGCCCGCCAGGCCGGCGTCAGCGCCGAATGGCGCGTGTCCCATGCCGACGCGGTGACCGCGCTCAACGTCAATGCACGCTACGCGGACCTGTTGGTGACCGGTCACAGCGAAGACAGCAACGTGAGCTGGTTCGACATCGCCGCCACCAAGCACATCGCGCTGGAGTCCGGTCGACCGGTGCTGGTGGTGCCCTGCCATGCGGCGGTCGCGACTTTCGGTGAGCGCGTGCTGGTGGCCTGGAACGGCAGTCGCGAAGCGGTGCGCGCGGTGCACGATGCCCTGCCGCTGCTCAAGCGCGCGGCCTTCGTGCAGGTGGTGGTGATCAACCCCAGCGTCGGCTACGGCGATCACGGCGCCGAGCCGGGCGCCGACATCTGCCGACACCTTGCCCGCCACGGCATCCAGGCCGAAGCCTATGTCGGTCACGCCGACAGCCAGGCCATCGGTGCGGCCCTGCATCAGCAGGCCACCGCCATCGGCGCTGATCTCGTGGTGATGGGTGCCTACGGCCATTCGCGTTTTCGCGAACTGGTGCTGGGTGGCGTGACGCGACACCTGCTGCAACACCTGCCGGTGCCCATGCTGATGGCGCACTGAAGCCGCGGTCGCGGACGCGCGGGCAGCGAGCATGGGCAACCTCTCCCTGGTCGACGAGCTGCTGGGCGCGGACGCCGGCGCCGGCACGCGCGGCGTGGCGGATTT
>JADJYF010000021.1 GCA_016719885.1 Pseudomonadota bacterium
CCAAGGACAAATTGAAATTACCCTGGCGCGCCATTTCCATGGTGCGGCCTGCTGAAAGTCCGACATGACGCCCACTCGGCAGTTGTGGCATTGCCTTACCCTCGATGTAGTTGCCGGCTCTTCAAGGGGGTGAAAAACTACGGCGCTCACTACGCCTTTTCACCACCTTGCTCGCGGGCAAGTTTCAATTCAGTGGCACCCATGGCAGAACGTGTCTCGACCAATATATTGGATAACGACGGTCAGCTCAGCGAGAAGTATCGGCGCGCGGCCGACTTGATTGGGGCGGCCGACGGTTTACTGATTGCCGCCGGCGCCGGCATGGGAGTGGATTCGGGCTTGCCGGATTTTCGCGGGCCGGCGGGTTTTTGGGCGGCCTATCCGGCGCTTGAGCGGGCGCGACTGCAATTTTCCGACATAGCAAACATGGGCGCCTTTACCGATGACCCCGTGCTCGCCTGGGGCTTCTACGGGCATCGTTTACAGTTGTATCGGAGTACGGCGCCCCATGCGGGCTACGGCCTGCTCGACTCGATTGGCAAGCTGCCGGAGCGTGGAGCATTTGTCTTCACCAGCAACGTCGATGGCGCATTCTGCAGCCGGCTTTCCGTCCGAGCGGATCGCCGAGTGCCATGGCTCGATTCATCACCTGCAATGCTTGGAGAACTGTAGCGATGCCATCTGGAGTGCGAATGATTTCATCCCGAGGTCGACCAAGAGGAATGCCGCCTCCTGAATGCTCTGCCACTCTGTCCGCAATGCGGGGCTGTCGCGAGGCCCAACATCTTGATGTTCAGCGACTGGCTATGGCTTGCGCACCGTACTGACCTACAGCAGGAGCGACTCTACAACTGGCTGGAAAAAATTGAGCGCTTGGCCGTCATCGAGATCGGCGCTGGTACCGCGATCCCCACGGTCCGTCGCTTTGCCAAGTCGCTTGGCAGGGGCGTGATCCGCATCAATCCGTTGCCGGATGGCGGTGCAAGCCCAGGTGACATATTTCTCAAGACCACAGCGCTTAAAGGAATACAGGGCATAGCGAGGGAGCTACTAGGCAATTAGCAGCGCCAACGGCAAGAGTTGACGCTGAATGCTGACGCTATTCGGTAGCCGTCACTTGAGTCTTGCCGACCCTGCTCGCGGCCTCGTCGATTACCGATATGTCACCTCCCCCTGAACCCCGGCATCACCCTCTCGCGCAAACAACTCCAACGACCGCGTACTCTTCTCCACCGCGATCCCCGCAAGATGCGTGGACATGATGAAGTCCGTATACACCGTCCCGCTCACCACGAACTTCTCCAGCTTGTCCGCCACCGTCTTAGGCGACCCCACGAACAAATCCGCTGCCATCGCCGAATCGCGCAGGTCCTCGGCCTTCTTCATCGGCCAGTCGGCGAGTGCCGCGTCGCCTTCCACGTCGGCGGAAGTCGACAGCACGCCGCGGTAGTAATCGAACACGTGCCACAGGTGGTGCTGGGCCTCTTCCCAGGCCGCATCGTCACTGTCGGCGACGTAGACCATGCGCAGTTGCGCCACTTTGAATTCGGCGAAGGGTCGCGGCCGAGCTCCTTCAAGGCGGCCATGTACTCGGGCACCGGGTCGGGGCCGAAGGTGGTCATGAAGTTGGCGCCGAGGGCCGCGGCGCGGCGGATGGCCTTGGGGCCGCGGGCGCCTATCCAGATCGGCACCGGCTGCTGCACGGGGCGTGGCATGAGCGTCGCGTTCTTCACCTGGGTGAAGCGGCCGTCAAAGCTCACGTTCTCCTCGGTCAGGAGTTTCTTCATGAGCGTCACGCCTTCTCCAAGCGCGCCGCGCTCGCCGCGCTTCTGGCAGAAGGCGTCGAACTCCTCGTGGGTGTAGCCCTGCCCCACGCCGAGATCGAAGCGGCCGTTGGAGAGGATATCCGCCAGCACCACTTCCTCGGCCGCACGCAGCGGGTGGATGAAGGGCATGAGCATGACGAAGGTACCGATGCGGATCGTCTTGGTGCGCGCCGCGAGCGCGCAGGCCATGGCCAGCGGCACGGGGTTGTAGGCATCTTCGGTGAAGTGATGCTCGGTGAGCCACACGTGGTCGTAGCCCATGCGCTCCATGGCCACCACCTGCTCGATCATCGACTCGTAGAAGCGCGGGCTGGGCACATGCCAGCGCTGGGGGTTGCGAAAGTCGTGCATCACGCCGAAACGCATGGGATACCTCCTGCTGTTCATGCCGGAGGTTCAAATCTATCGGCCGCGAGCCACCGCCACCATTCGCCGGATGGGGAGTGCGTGGCGAGGGCACGGGCAGGGCGTTCAACGCCCCGTGCCCGTGCCCCCGCCCTCTCAACTGATGGTCCGCGTGATATCCGTATCCACCAGCAGGGTGGCCGCTATCGATGCATTGGTGTAGGACGCGTACAGCGTGCCGCCCACGGTCACGTTCTCGCCCGCCACCCAGCCCTGGCCGACGGAGCTGACGCTGTCGCCGCTGTTGCCATCGATGATGAGTTCGTGGGTGGCGGTGTCGCGGAACATGCCGGTGGCGTCCGGCAGGGCGAGCACGTCGCGGATATCGAGGGTGAGGCTGTTGTTGCCGCTGCCGGTGAGATTGATGCGCTCGATGCCGGTGATGAAGTTGTTGGCGACCTGCGTCAGGTCGAGCGCCACGCCACTGCCGTCGATGCGCAGGGTATCGATGCCGCTGCCGCCGTCGAAGGCGCGCGCGCCGTCCTGCCACACCAGCGTGTCGTTGCCGCCGCCGCCGCGCAGTGCGTCGGCGCCGCCACCGCCCTTGATGAGATCATCGCCAAGACCACCCACCAGGGCTTCGTCGACGCTGGTGCCGGTCAGGGTGTCGTTGCCGCTGGTGCCCTGTTGCGCCACGCTGCCGTTGAAATCGCGGCCGTACACGATGAAGGCCGCGCCCGAATTGGTGCCATTCGGGGCGGCCGAGCGGAGTCCCGCCACGAGGTCGTCGAAACCGTCGCCGTTGACGTCGCCCGCGCCGCTGAGTGACTGTGTGAGGAAGTGACTTGGGGCGTCCGGGAGGAACATGCCATCACGGCCGTTCAGGGTGGCGAGATCAATCGACGGCGCGAAGGCGCCGGCCTTGCCGAACACCAGGTAGCTCAGGCCATCCTGGGCTACCAATAAATCGTCGAAGCCGTCGCCGTTGATGTCGCCGGCGCCGCTCACCTCTGCGCCAACCCCGTTGAAGGACGCCGCACCGGTGAGCCGAAAGCCGGCGTCGCTATCGAGCGTGGTGAGGTCGACGCTCGCAGCGAAGACGCCCGCCTTGCCGAACACCACGTAGGCCGTACCCGCATGGGGATCGCCCACCACGACGTCATCGAAACCATCGCCATTGACGTCGCCCGCACCGCTCACACGTGTGCCGTTGCTAGCGCCGCCCAAGATGAAGCCATCGCTGCCGTTGAGGTTGGCGAGATCGATGCTGGCGGCGAAGGGGTCTGTCTTGCCGAACACGATGTAGGCGCCCTGAAAACGGTTGAGCACCACATCGCCAATGCCGTCGCCGTTGATGTCGCCCGCGCCATGCACGCTCAGTCCGGTATAGTCACCGGCGGCAGCCAGCAGCCGAACGCCGTCGGTGCCGATCACGTCGAGCAGATCGGTGCCGGTCAGGTCGGCCGCGTTGATGGTCAGCGGAAAGCCGCCCGCCTTGCCGAACACCACGTAGGCGGCACCCGCAAAGCCGTTCGCATAACGCGCGCCCACCAGCAAATCATCAAAGCCATCGCCGTTGATATCGCCGGCGGTGGTGACCGCGGAGCCGCCGCGCTCATTGGCCGCGGTACCGTCGAGCCGGAAGCCGGTGTCGACATCGAGGGAGCCAAGCTCGATGGATGCCGTGAAGCTCGCCTTGCCGTACACCACGTAGGCCGAGCCGGAATTGGAGCCGTGCGGATCGGCGCGCTCGGCGCCGATCACGAGGTCATCGAAACCGTCACCGTTGAGGTCGCCAGCGCCGCCGACTGAGCCGCCGCTGCGATCGTCGCCCGCGACGCCGTCGAGACGAAAGCCGTTGGTGCCGTCCAGGGTGCCGAGGTTCTTGGTCGGGTCGAAGGGGGCGGCCTGCCCGAACACCACGTAGCTCGAGCCGGCGGCCGAAACGCTTGCGGGGTCGGCGAATGCCGCGCCGATGATGAAATCGTCGAAGCCGTCGCCGTTGACATCGCCGGCAGCGCTGACACTGGCGCCGGCGAAGTCGCTGTTGGCCACGCCCTCGAACTGCGTGCCGTTGCTGCCGTCCAGCGCAGAAAAAGCCAGCGAGGCGTTGTTCAGCACCGTGACATCGCTGTCGATGTCGACCAGGAGCGCGCCGTGGGCGTAGCGCGTGAAGCCATCCACCGCGCCGCCCGGTGTGGTCCACACGCCGCCCAGCACCACCAGGTCGCCGCTGTCGCCCGCCACGCCCAGGTGATGGGGCGACTCGGTGATGGTGCGCAAGCCCGGCGCGTCGAGCACCAGGGTGTTGACGCCGCCGCCACGCAGATCGATCTGCTCGATGCCGTGCAGGGAAGTGTTGCCGACGGTGAATGCCGCACCGCCGCTCGCGATGCGCAGCGTGTCGGTGCCGCTGCCGGCATCCACGCCGCGCATGCCCGGGCGCCAGGTCAAGGTGTCGTCGCCGCTGCCGCCGCGCAGGAAGTCGGCGCCACCCGCGCCGTCGATCACATCGTTGCCGGCGCCGCCGACGATGATCTCGGCGGCGGTGGTACCGGTCAGGGTGTCACTGCCGGCGCCGCCCTGCCTGGCGACGGCGGCGCTGAAGTCGTTGCCAAAAAATACGTAGGCTCCACCGGCCCCCGCGCCATTGGCATCGGTGTCCTCGGCGCCCACCAGCACGTCGTCATAGCCATCGCCGTTCACGTCGCCGGCGGCGCTGACGGCGCGGCCACTGCCGTCCGCCGCCGCCACGCCGTCGAGGCGCAGGCCGTTGCTGCCGTCCAGGCTGGCAAGGCCGAAACTCGCGGCAAAGCCGCTGGCCTTGCCGAACACCACGTAGCTCGAACCCGCACCGCTGCCGTTCGGGTCGGCGTCGGCCGCGCCCACCAGGAGATCAGCGTAGCCATCGCCGTTGACGTCGCCGGCGGCGCTCACCGCCTCGCCGGCGCCGTCACCCGCCGCCACGCCGTCGATGCGGAAGCCGTTGCTGCCATTGAGAACACTCAGGGTGGCGCTCGCGTCGAAATCGCCCGCCTTGCCGAACAGCACGTAGGCCGAGCCCGAATTGCTGCCATTGGGATCGGCGCTCCGCGCGCCGATCAGGAGATCGCCGAAACCGTCGCCGTTCACATCGCCGGCAGCGCTTACCGCGCCGCCACTCATGTCGTCATGGGCGACGCCCACCAGGCGGAAGCCGGTATCGCCATCGAGGCTGCCGAGGTTGATACTCGGGGCAAAGCCGCTGGCCTTGCCGAACACCACGTAGCTGGCGCCCGAGAAGGCGCCGTTCTGGCTGACGCCGATCGCGCCGACCACGATGTCGCCGAAGCCATCGCCGTTCACATCACCGGCGCTGCTGACGCTCAAGCCGCTGGTATCGCTGGCCGCCACGCCTTCGAGGCGAAAGCCGGTGTTGCCATCGAGCGAGACGAGATCGATGGAGGCCGCGAAACCCTGGTCCGTGCCGAACACCACGTAGCTCGCGCCGGACGCGGCGCCATTGGGCGCGGCACCACTCGCGCCCACCAGCAGATCGTTGAAGCCATCGCCGTTGACATCGCCGGCGCCGCTCACCGCGATGCCGCTCTTGTCGGATGCGACGACGCCCTGCAGGCGAAAGCCGCCGAGGCCACCAGGCTCACCGACCGTACTGAGACTGATGCTGGACTCGAAGCCGCTGGTCTTGCCGAACACGATGTAGGTCGTGCCGGACTCGCCACCATTCGTATCGACGCCGTAGGCGCCGATCACGAGATCGTCCACACCATCACCATCCACATCACCGGCGCCGCGCACGGCGAAGCCGGCGACGTCGTAGTCCGCGACACCGTCGAGACGAAAACCGTTGCTGCCCGTGAGGGCAGAGAGGCTCAAGGAAGACGTGAAGCCGCTGGCCTTGCCGAACACGATATAAGCCGAGCCCGAATAGTCGCCGGGCCCTGCGGGACTGATATCGGTACCCGGAGCGCCGACCACCACGTCGTCGAAGCCGTCGCCATTGATGTCGCCGGCGCTGCTGACGCTGCGGCCGGCGTGATCTTCGGCGGCCACGCCATCGAGACGGAAGCCGTTGGCGCCGTTCAACATCGACAGCGGCACCACGCCACCTATCATGCGTGCGGCGCTGGTTTCGATCTGAAGGCTCGCCCCACTGAGCGTGTATTGCGCATAGGTGACGCCGCCTATCGTGGTATTGCTGCCGGCCACCCACGCGCCGTTGGCGATGACACCGTCGTCCGAACCACCACGCACACGCAGCACGTCGGTGTCCGACAGGCTTACTATCCGCGACGCGGTCAGTTGCGCCATGTTCGCGCCGCTGCCCCGCAGGTCCAGCACCTCGATGGCGCGCGCGGCGGCGAGACCGGCAGTCCTGAGCGCAACACCCGCCCCCGCCACCAGCAAGGTGTCTTCGCCCGTGCCGCCATGCTGCAGCACATCGGCGCTGTCGTAGATCAGCACGTCGTTGCCCGCGCCGGCGCTCAAGGTATCGGCGCCGGCCCGGCCATCGAGGCGGTTGGCGCCGCTGTTGCCGAGCAGGATGTTGGCGGCGCTGTTGCCGATGGCGGTCAGGTTGCCGACGCCGGTCAGGGTCAGACGTTCCTGCTGAACGCCCAGTGCGTAGCTGACACTGGACTTGACGGTATCGGTGCCGGCATCGGCCAAGGCCTTGTTGATCTCGCCGGTGCCGTCAATGACATAGGTATCGTCTCCCGCATCGCCGCGCAGGGAATCGCGGCCGAGACCGCCGGTCAGGCTGTCGTTGCCGGCGCCGCCAATCAGGATGTCGTTGCCGTCGCCACCGATGAGGATGTCGTTGCCCGTGCCGCCGTTGAGCGTGTCGTTGCCGGCTGCGCCGTCGAGACGGTCGTTGCCACCACTCCCCGTCAGCCGGTCGTCGCCGGCCAGGCCTAGCAGCAAGTCATTCGCCGCGCCCCCGGTCAGTACGTCTTTACCGCTGGTCCCCTTCTTCGTAGCCATGGCGAGCACCCTCTTATCGTTATTGGTATTTGTTCTGTCGCCGCACGGGCAGCCACTGGCGACTGGCCGAAGGCCAGGGTTTCGGAGGTTTGAAGATCGGGAATGGGCGAACATCTGCGCGTTCGGCCCTGCGACGGCACGAATCCTCTGAACGCGAGCAGCCACGTCGGCATGCGTCGCGCCTCCCTCTCAGAGGCTCACGCTTGAGGCACGAACGCTAAACGCTCCGACTGGCTGGAGCAAGGACCCAGCGCACGCCCGAAGGAGTGGCCACAAAACGTTACAAAACAGCGAGGGTGCTGAAAGTTGCTACCCCGCGGCGCGGGGATCGGCCGCTGGTCGGACAGCTAGGCGGGGGCCGCGGCCAGCGCCCGTTCATCGGGCGTGGCGAAGCGCTCGTCCCATTCCGCGAGCTTCGGCGCCATCACCCGGTGCCACAGCGGTGGCACCAGCGTCAGGGCCAGCGCCGCAAGGTAGCCGCAGGGCAACAGCGGGGTTTCGCGCGGTTGCGCCTGCAAGGACTCGAAATGCGTCAAGGGTTGCAGATGATGTTCCGAATGCATCGGCAGGTGGATCAATACCACGTGACTGAAAGCGCGATCCGTATCCCAGGCATGGCGTAACGCATAGGGCGTTTCCGGACTTCGCACCAAGCCGTAGTGTTCGAGGTAATTGAGCGCTTCCAGCAACAGCTTGTTGAACAGTGAAGCGAGCAGGAAGGCCGCGACGCCGACACCGCCGGCCGCCCAGCCATACAGAGCCAACACCAGGCCGGATCGGACGAAGCCGCGTGTCACCTTGTTGGCCAGCAGCAGCCTGTGGAGCGCGGGCCGGTTACGCAGTCGCTCGCGCTCGATGTCCCAGGCCTGCGCCACCTGGCCGAGTGACGAGCGCAGGTAGAAGCGATAGACGTTTTCGCCGCGCAACGCGGTGGCCGGGTCCCGCGCGGTACCCACGTCGCGGTGGTGACCGAATACGTGGGCCACTTCCAAGCTGGCGTTGCACGCCATGGCGAGCAGCCAGCGCGCACTGAACATCGCGGCGGCGTCGTTGGTGCGGTGCATGAGCTCATGGGCGGTGAGGATGCCGCCGAGCGCCACCGCGAGGCCGAAGGACAGCACCGCGCCGAGATGGTCGACAGCGTCGTTCGCCGCCCGCTGCGCGAGGGCGGGATAACCGGACAAGGACTCGACAGCCCGTCCCAGGCCGAACAGGTCATCGGGCGCCAGGTACCAGGCGAACACCACGCTCAAGGCCGCGAGCGACGGTACGAAGCTGTGCAATACGCAGTCCAGCAACCACGGGTGACGCACCGCCCGCGCCGCGCTGGCGCGCGGACTCAAGGCATCGCTGCCGATCCACCCCAGCACACCCGCCGCAATGCCGAGCCATGATGCCTGTTGCCCGAGCACCAGGCCCACCATGGCCAGCAGGATGAGAAGGTGAGTTCCGCAATAACGAATGTAGGTCCACATCTCGCGGCAGCCCTCGGCCGGTCAGTTGCGTTGACAAGTGTTGCGCGTGCAGGGCGGCACGGGCCTGATTTCGGTCAAGCCGGGCGCACCGGGCCATCCTGCCACGCGCTGCCGCGCACACGGCAACCGTGAATGATACGCCGCCCGGCTGACAGGCCGATCGACACGCGGATAGACTGCGGAACGAGCAGCAGGAGGCATCCCATGCAGTTCCCCGGCATCGAATTCATCCACGCCCTGCGTGATCGTCTTAACGATGACGCCGCTTTCGCCACCGCCAGCCGCTGGTCCGACGTGAAAGTCCTGCTGGTGCTGGGCGAGGAGCGCTACTGGCTGAAACTCTACGGCGGCAAGATCATCGACGTGATGGTGTACTTCCCGTTCGCCAATCCGCTTGGCTGGGATTACATGATCAGCGCGCCGCTCGAAACCTGGGCGGCGCTGCGCGACGGCAGTCGCGCGCTCGGCCACCTGCTCGACACCGGCGCCATCACCATCGACGGCAACCTGCTCGAAGCAAACCGGCTTTACGAATCGACCCATCTCATGTTGAGCGCGCTGCGCGATCTCGAGGGGAGCACGCCATGAGCGAGGAAATCACCGGACGCTACGTGAACGTGGACGGCGCGCGCGCCTATTACGACCTGTGCGGCAGCGGCATTCCGCTCATCTGCATCCACATGGGCTGGGCCTGTTCCCTGCAATGGCATTACTTCATGCCGCTGATGGCGGCGGCCGGCTTCAAGGTCATCGCGCCGGATCTGCCCGGCCATGCGAAGTCGATGCCGGTCAACTGGCAGCCGTTCCGCAAGATGCGCGACTACGCCGAGTGGGTGTGGCATTTCATCGAAGCGGTGTGCCCGGGGGAGCGGCCGGTGGTATGCGGCAGCGGCATCGGCGGCGACATGACGCTGCAGCTCGCCTGCCATCATCCGGACGGCATCCGCGCCGGCATGGCGTTCGAATCGGCGGCACGCACCGGCTCCATCTCATTCCTGTCCGGCTATGCGGACCCGCACACCTTCCCGGGCTTCCATGCGCTGACCGACAACGCCTCGACCTCGGCCATGTATTACCCCTGCGACCCGCGCAAGGTCATCGAATCGAAGTGGCAACATCGCGCCACCTACCAGCAGACCTGCGTGGCGGACATGGACGCCTGGAACGATCACGACGTGCGCGAACACCTGCACAAGATCGAGTGCCCGATCTTCGTCTACAAGGGCGAAGCCGATTACCACGTGCCCGAGCAGGCGGTGCTGGACACCATCGCCGCCATCCCCAGCGGCCTTGCCGAGGGCGGCATCGCGAAGAAGATGGGGCACCTCATCATGATGGAAGAGCCGGAGTTGCTGGCCGAGGCGTGTCTCGGGTTTTTGAGGCGGCGCGGGATTATTGGATCCGGCTGAACACTTGAATGTCAGACTGAAGTCCGACCCACAATGGTCGCAGCGCTCTGTGTGGGTCGACTTCAGTCTGACGATTGAATGTGCGAATGAATTCGCACCTGCAAGGTCATCTCACGACTTCGAACCCGGCCTCCTTCCACGCCGCGATGCCGCCCGCCATGGAGCGCACGTCGGTAAAGCCCATCTGCTGCAGGACGTCCACCGCCATCGCGCTGCGCGCGCCGCTGGCGCAATGGACAATGATGGCTTGGTGGCGGTCGGCGAGCTTCGGCTCGCGGTTGGGGTAGTCGAGGTCGGCCTTGGCTTCGACCATGCCGCGCGGCACGAGGATGGCCTCAGGCAGATGGCCTTCGGCCCATTCGGCCGGCTCGCGTACATCGACTATCAACAGCGACGGATTGGCGGCGAGGGCCTGGGCGGCGTCGGCGGCGCTGATTTCACGGATGCGGCTTTTCGCATCGGCGACGAAGTCCTTGAGGGATTTGCTCATGGCGGCTCCTGGGATGGGGTGGTCGGTGAGTGCAAGCATACTGCGCCGGGCCGTCGTCGACCCGGCGTCGGATCAGGGAAGTGCATGGATCACTCGCGGTGGTCCGCCGCGCCCCATTGATTCCAGTAGGTCACGCTGCGCGCCGGGCTGCGCTGCGCACGGCGCAAGGTCGCGTCCTTCATGTGGCCGACCGGCAGCACCACCGCGGCAGTGGCGTCGTCGGGCATGCCGATGATATCGGCGGACTCACGCTCGTAGCGACTGTGCAGGGTGGTCCAGGTGGTGCCGAGGCGCCGCGCGCGCAGCGCCAGCATCAAGGACCACGCCGCCGGGATCACCGAACTGTAGAACGCCACCTGGCCGGCGGTATCGGCCGGCGGCCGGCCTTCGCGACACACCACGATGATGGCCGGAAAATCCTGCATGCGCTCGGCGAGGTAGCGGTAGTTGGGCGGCAAGGGCTCGGGGGTCGTACCCTGCGCGTGGTGCTCGGCCGCCTGCGCGGCCAGGAAGGTGTCGAAGGACTTGCGGTAGAGCGCCGCCATGGCGTCCTTGCGCGGCTGCTCGGTCAATACCACGAAGCGCCAGGTCTCGCCGCCGACGCTGCTCGGCGCCTGCACGGCCAGGTCGATACAGTCATAGAGCATCGCCGCTTCCACCGCGCGCGTGAAATCGATGCGCCGCCGCACCGAGCGGGTGGTGGCGAGCATTTCGTCGAAAAAGGAAACCGGGTCGGTCATCGGGCGCTACCGTTCTTGCGTGCCTGGCACGCATACTCGCGCAACGCCACCGTCGAGGCCACGCCCATGTTGAGCCAAGAGCACGCCGAGCATTTCGCCGAGGAATGGATTGCGGCCTGGAACAGTCATGACCTCCAGCGCATCTTGAGCCATTACCGCGACGACTTCGTGATGTCCTCACCGCGCATCGCCGCCATCGCCGGCGAAGCCTCAGGGATCCTCCAGGGCAAGGACGCGGTCGGCGCCTACTGGGCCAAGGCGCTGGCCTTGATGCCCGATCTCCATTTCACCTTGCTGGCCATCTTCGTCGGCGCGGACAGCGTCGCGCTCCACTACGAGGGAGTGCGCGGGCCGGCTCTCGAAGTGTTCTTCTTCGATGACGCGGGCCTCGTCAGCCGCGCGGCGGCGCATTACTTGTAAGCGGCGCCGCGTTTGATCACGAGCGCGCGATGAAGTCCGCCGCCACGCGGTTGAACTCCTCGGCCTGGGACAGATGCACGTTGTGCGCGCCGGCGGCGATCTCGTGCAAGCGCGCGTCGCCCAAGCCCTGCACCAGTGCGCGCGGATGCTCGGGACCGATGAGCGGGTCCTTGCCGCCATGCATGACCAGCACCGGGCAGCGCACTTCGTCGAGCCGCGCGAGCCGCGCGCTGCCCTGCGCGGCCAGGCGCTGCATGGTGTCCAGCCAGTCGCACCACACGCGTTGCCAGTAGCCATCGCCGAAGGTTTCATTGAGCGCGGCCTGGGCGCGTGGTGACCAGCTCGCGGTATCGCGTCTAGCCTCGAAGCGCTCGATGTCTTGCGCGCCGAGACTCGCGATGCCGCCCCACACCACCAGCGCCTTGACGCGGGCGGGCGCCAGCGTTGCCAGCCACAGCGCCACCGCCGCCCCTTCGCTCCAGCCGAACACCACGATGTCGTCGAGATCCAGCGCCTTAACCAGCGCGGCCATGTCGCGCGCTTCGCGCTCGTAGAAATTGTCCGGAAAGTCACGGTCCGGCGGACGCGTCTCGCCATAGCCGCGCCGGTCGGGCGCGATCACGCGGTGGCGGCCTTTGAAAGCATCGATCTGCGCCGAGAAATCGCCGCGCGCGGTGCTGAGCGTGCCGCCCAGCAGCAGCAGCACCGGGCCCTGGCCTTCGTCGAGGTAATGGAAGTTGACGTGGTTGACGGTGATGCGCGGCATGGTCTCGGCATGGTGGTCGGCAAGCAGGGATTATCCCGTGTTTGCCGCTGTGCGGGGCGACACACCCGCAACGAAGTTTTTCAGCGCGGCGCTTGCCGCGCCGGCCCGGCGGGAGGATGCTTGCCGCGATCGCGGCACGCGCGGCTTCAAGGACAAAGCTCATGCATCGACAATTCCCCTTCATCCTGGCGGCGCGCAGCCTCGTGCTCGTGCTGGGGCTCGCCTTCGCGGCTTCGGCCTTGTCCGCCACCACCGCGTTCAGCGACACCTATAAAGGCTCGGGCAGCGGCGCCGCCTGTGACACCACCTACGCCATCACCGGCGTCACGCCGAGCGACAAGCTCAAGCACCCGGTGTTCATCTACTTGAACGGCACCAACGAATCCCATGACAACGCCCAGGCCAAGGCCGCCATCGCCTACATGGGCGCGCGCGGCTTCGTGGCGGCCTCGGTGCAGTACCGCAGCGAGACCTTCGGCACCTGCGCGCAAATCGCCCAGAAAGCCGCCTGCGTGTTCAAACCCGCGAGTGCTGCCAGCGCCATCCGCAAGCTGTGCGCGCGCGGCGACTGCAGCAAGGGCATCGTGGTCAGCGGCTTCAGCCAGGGCTCGATCGCCGCCATCCTCGCCAAGAACACCGACACGCGCGTGAAAGCGGTGTACGGCATGGGCGCATTCACGAACTACAGCCCGCAGTACGACATGACCAGTTGCATGAACAACGGCAAGCACAAGCTGTCGGCCAAGGCGCTGCGCATCGTCAACGGCGAAAAGGACATCTTCGGCAACGGCAATGCCAGCGGCGTACGCAAAGCCTCACAAACCATCACCGGCAAGGTGTGCGGCGCCAAGGACTACGTGTGCCTGAACAGCAACGGCAGCGGCTGGATCATGGTCAAGAACTCCCAGGTCAAGGACAAGTCCGCCGACCACTGTTACCAACGCTTCCCCAGCGATTGCAACGGCAGCCAGAACAAGCTCGACGCCAACTGGAAGTCGAGTTCGGCGAACTGGGCACTGCCGGCCAATCTCACCTGGCTGAAGACGTTCACGAAGCCGTGAGGCGAGCGTGATGAATGTGCGAATGAATTCGCACCTACAGGGCGTCAGCCATTACGGCGACGCCACGCATGGCGTCTCCCTGTAGGTGCGAACTTGTTCGCACACCGAAACTGAAACACGGGCGCGAATGGGTTCGCACCTGCGGAACGGTCGCCCACGGCGATAACCATCAACTCCCCTGCCACCCCTCCGTCACCCCCGAAAGCCCACTCGGCTTGTGCGGCCCGAAGAAGCACTGCTCGAGTATCGCCGAGCCCTCGACCCCATCGTCGCGCACCACCTTGCACACGTGGTGCATGTGCCCGTTGCGCGGGAACAGCGGTGACTGCTCGTGGCCGGGCCAGGCGTTCTCGTCGACCATGGCTTCGCCGCGCCAGGCGCCGTGTTCCCAGGCCTTGTTGGTGTAGCCCAGGCCCATCAGCGAGAACAGCACGCTCGGGTTGGGGATGAATTCCAGCGTCATGCGCGGGCCGCGCTTGTCGTTGAGTTGCACGGCCAGGTGCTCGAGGCGTCGTGTGCCACGGCGATAGCGCGGCGTGAAGGCGACGGGGATCAAGTATTCGCCGCCGGTGTCGCGCATGTAGAGCGGGCCCGTGCCGGCCGCTTCCACGCGCGGGACCAGCGCCAGGAAGCGATCCTGGATCTCGCCCTCGGCGCTGTCGTTCAAATGCCAGTGCATGCATTCGTCGCCGAAGAAGATCGGGCCCCAGTACCAGTGGATCTGCGGCGCCCAGCGCGTGCTGCCGCCACCGCCCAGCGGACGCACGCCCCACGAATGGTCGCGCACGCCCAGCACTTCCTTGCCATCGAGGTCGATGCGGCGGCCCTTCACTTCGATGAAGCCCGACCAGCGGCCGAGCTGCGAATAGCGCGTCAGATCGACCGAGGTGCGCGGGCCATCGGTCATGGTCTGGCGGCCTTCGTCGATGGCGCCGGTGATGGCCTGGAACGTGAGCTCGGCGATGAAGCCGCGTTCGCGATCGTTCACCAGCAGACGCAGACTGCGCATGGGCTGCAAAATCTCGACCTTGATCGGGCCGACCGCCGAATCGCCGCGTTCCACCGGCGCGCGGCCGCTGGTGAACAATGAATACTGCGTGCCTTCGAAGCTGACACTGAAGGCGGCGTCCATCACGTCGCGGTTGGGATAGAGGCCGAAGGCGCCGCCGAAGATCAGGGAGCCATCGGCGATGAAGCCTTCCAGGAAATAACGATCGTAGGCGTTCGAATCGGTGGTGCCGACGTGGGCGAGCGCCAGCGGCGTTTGATGGATGAGGTAGTCGTCGAAGGCGGTGATCATGTTTCGAGATTCCAATGATTCTGATGTAGGTGCGAGTTCATTCGCACGTTCGTCAACTCGGCACGTCCCACGCCTCGGCGGGCCCCAGCAGTGCCTTGATGTGTTCGGGCGTGACGAATTTCTCGGTGGTGCCGGCTTTCACGCTCACGCACACGCTGCGCGCCTTGAACACCGCGCGCTCTTCCACCGTGCCGACATAGCCAATCTCGAACGAGGTGCTGCCATAGCGCACGATGGCGACTTCGATGTGCAAGGTTTCGCCATGATGGGCCGGCGCCTGCCATTCGATGACCGAGCGCACCACCATCCAGTCCCAGCCGAGGTCGAGAAAATTGCCGCTGGGCGCGAGGCTGCTGACCCAGTTCTCGGCGGCGTCGTCCATGTAGACCATGTAGTTCGGATTGAACACCACGCCTTGCTGATCGCATTCGCCGTAGCGCACGCGGATGCGGTGGGTATAGGGCACGGATGAGTCCTCGCCTGGTGGCCTGCTTGATGTTGGAGGGACATTAACGATTGGACCCGGGCTTTGACAATTGCCCGACCGTGGGGGCGTGGCTTGCAAGCATCGGGCGCAGAAGTCACGATGGGATACGGGGCGCTGGGCCCATCGTGCGCGAGGAAACGAACATGCCGTGGTGGGGATGGATGGTGACGGGCACCTTGCTGTTTGGCGCCGAGATGCTCGGCGTGTCAGCGCAGTTCTACCTGGTATTCATCGGCGCGGCGGCGATCGTGGTCGGCCTGCTGGGCGTGGCCGGCGTGGCGCTGCCGGAATGGGCGCAATGGATCAGCTTCGCGGCGCTGGCGCTGACCATGATGGCGCTGTTCCGCGCGCGCCTGTACGACAAGTTCAAGGGCGCCGACGGCAATGTCGAAGAACGCCTGATCCTCGGCGATCGTATCGCCGTGCCCGAGCGCCTCGCGCCCGGCGCGAGTTGTCGCGTCGAATACCGCGGCACCACCTGGAGCGCGCGCAACACCGACAGCGCGCCCATCGAGGCCGGCGTCGAAGCCGAAGTGTGGGAAACCACCGGCCTCACGCTGCACATCCGCAATCCGCGCTGACTTCACCGCAGGAGCTCCCATGGAAACCATCTACGTCGTTCTGACCATCGCCATCCTGGTCATCATCGTCATCGCCAAGACCGCCACCATCGTGCCGCAGCAGAGTGGCTACGTGGTCGAGAACCTCGGCCGTTACAGCCGCACCCTGCATGCGGGCTTTCACATCCTGGTGCCATTCGTGGAACGCATCGCCTATCGGTTGAACCTGAAGGAAGAGGCGCTCGATATCCCCGAGCAGGTGTGCATCACCAAGGACAACGTGCAGGTCGGCGTGGACGGCATCCTGTACATGCAGGTGCTGGAAGCGAACAAGGCGTCCTACGGCATCACCAATTACAAGTTCGCCTTGATCCAGCTCGCGCAGACCACCCTGCGCAGCGAGATAGGCAAGATTGATCTCGACCGCACCTTCGAGGAACGCGCCACCATCAACGGCAACGTGGTCAGCGAGCTAGACAAGGCTTCCGAGCCATGGGGCGTGAAAGTGCTGCGCTACGAGATCCGCAACATCAACCCGCCGCACGACGTGTTGACCGCGATGGAAAAGCAGATGCGCGCCGAGCGCGAGAAGCGCGCGGTGGTGCTGGCCTCGGAAGGCGAGCGCGACGCCGCCATCAACCAGGCCGAGGGCGAGAAGCAACGCGTGATCAAGGCTTCGGAGGCCAGCAAGCAACAGCAGATCAACGAAGCGGAAGGCCAGGCGGCGGCCATCATGTCCATCGCGAGTGCGACGGCGGAAGGCCTGCGCAGCGTCGCCAATGCGCTCGGCAGCGACGGCGGCTCCCAGGCCATGCAGTTGCGCATCGCCGAGCAGTACATCCGGGAATTCGGTCAGCTGGCGCGGGACGCCAAGGGCACCTTGATCGTGCCGGCCAATCTTGCCGACATCTCGTCGATGATCAGCGTGGCGACCAGTGTGATAGCGGCCGGCAAGACTGAAGCGCCGGCGGTGACGACGACGCGCGGCTAGCGTCGCGCGTCGTCGTGGGTCTGAGGCTCAAGCCTGCTTGGGCTTGCCGATCACGATGTGGCGGGTGCCCTTCACGCCGCGACGGTTGTTCATTTCCTTGGCCAGCGCCGAGGCATGCACCATGACGGCATCCTTGCTGCCGATATGGAAACCGGTAATGGGCGCGTAGCCGCCTTCGATCACGTAGCGATAGCCACTCGGGCCGGCCTGGTCCAGTTTGCACTTTTCGAGCTTGGTGACGTGGTAGATGGCCGGCGGGGTGCCCGATGCGCTGTCCAGCTTGGCCTCGTCAATTTTCGGAATCGCACTCATGCTTGGTCTCCATCTGCGGCGCACCGCCTGCAGGCACACGGCAGCGTGGCTCTGGGCGGTGCAGGAACACCCGCGCGTACACGCGGGCAGGCATGCGGCTCTGTGGCCGACTCGTGCGGGGTGTTAGAGATCAGAAATCAAAGAGGCAAGCTCAGCTCGGTGAGTTTGGGCACTTCTTTTTTATATCTATCGACTCCCCTGCGTGCTGAACACTAACACGCGAAATCGGGGCCGGCCAGCGCGAAAAAAGCCTTGTGGAGGGGCGTGATCCGCACCACAAGGCCAAGGCGATTTCTCGGTGTTTACGCCACGTCTTCGTCGCGCACGAAACGGTCGAGAACGTTCTTCGTGAGGCGGGCGACATCGTTGTCACCGTTGTTCCAGGGCAGGGCCTGACCCCAGGCAATCGAGCCGGTCGAGAACACCGCGCCGCCAGCGCGACTCTTGAACAGGGTCATGTCGGCCCGGATCTGGAAGTCCTGGGTACCGCCCATGCCGGGCAGGTTGAACATCACTTCCTCGCCGACGTGGGGATAGTTGTCGGAGTGGCCGCTGGAGGCCGCCAGCAGGAAGGTGTCGGGCGGCGTGCCCCACATGAGATCGTAGCGATCCAGCTCGAGGCCGGCGGCGCCGCCCAAGGCCAGGCCGTGATCGCCGAACTTCTCGCCCACCCCTTCGAAGATGTAGGAGACGCGCGGATCGTAGGAATCCGGCAGGCGCCGGTAGGGCTTGCACTCGTCCATGCCTTCGCTGGTGAAGCCCACGCCCATGGATTTCTGCGGCGCGCGGCCGCGGTCGCGCCAGATGCCGCTCTTCTCGCCGGTCGAGGCCAGGTAGTACTCGCCGGGCGCCGCCTGCCAGGCGCGCGAGCCGGAATTGAGCTTGCGCACTTCCATGCACCAGGGCTCGTCGGGGCGGAAACCCACCACCCAGTAATAGCCGTTGGCGCCGAGGTACATCACGCGCCCACCCCGGGCCAGGTACTGGTCGGTGGCGTCCATCATGCGCTCCGAGTAGTACTCGGAGTGCGTGCCGTTCAGCACCACGTTGTACGGCGCAAGCAGGGCCGCGCCCTCGCGGTCGAGATCCTCGTCGGTGATGACGTCGAAGTCGTGCCCGCACTGCTCCAGCCACCAGACGATGGACATGTCGGCCGCGAACTGCCACGGCACGCCGGTCGCCGCCATGCGGTGACGCGGGCGCAGGCCCATGATCGGGCGCCGGTAGGAGGTGTAGCAGACGCCCGCGCCGTCGGCATGGTGGTCATAGGTCGAGGCGCCGAACTCGGGATGGGCGCCGAGGAAATAGTCGTCGTCGTGCAGGATGAGGCCGTGACCGGTGATGGCTTCCACCACGCCCGGGTCGCCCAGCACGAAACGCTCGTTGGCGTAGGCGAGGTAGCTCGCGGTCGGCATCAGCATCGCGACCTTGGCGGTCGCGGTGGTGGGGCGCACGAAGAACGTGACGTGGTCCTCGACGCCGCCGCCGCGCAGGCGCGCCGCGTACACGCCGCTCTTGAGATCCGCCGGCACCGTCCAGCGGAAAGTCGGCTGCCAGCGGCAATCGATGATCGCGTCGTCGTTGAAATAGATGCCGCCGTACTGCGCCGGCGCCAGGCGGAAGCAATCGTCCTTGCCGCGCCAGTTCCAGCCGGTCATGGCGCGCACCGGGCGGTTGTAACCCTGGCCGTGCAACCCATGGGGGCCGGTGTCGACCACGCGGTCGCCGATGCCATCGTCGGTGTAGCCGGCGCTGGTATCCCAGTAGGCGACCGTGCTGGCGCCCTGCGGCGCCTGGCCTTCCTTGAGGCGTGTGAGCTCGGCCAAGCCCAGCGCGCCGGCCTGGATGCCGGGGCGGTCCAGCTTGCCGTTGAACAGGCCCACCACCACCGGACCGTGGCCCGCGCGCTGGTCATGGAAGCCCGCCAGCAGCAGATCGACGCCGGCCGCTTGTGGCGTCAACGCCAGTGCACCAGCGACGCGCGTGCCGTCGTCCAACTCGAGCAGCGGGCTCAAATGACTGTTGTAGGCGTTGACCACCGCCTCCTGGTAGAGCTCGACCGTGCCCTTCTCGGCATCGAAGGCCGCCGCCACGAAGTACCAGATGCGCGGCGTGAGCGCCCGCTCGCTGGCCACCTCGTGCACCGCCTGGCCGTCACCGGCCCAGAACGACAGGCAGCCGTTCTCGTTGAGGCCGAGGCCATAGCCGCGACGGCTGGCCGCATCGAACTGCGTGACCAGGCCCGCCCTGCCCTTGCCGGGCGTGGTCGCCCACACGAAGGCATGCACGGTGAAACTGCCGGCCGGCGTCAGGCGCCCTGCCGGGTCGGCGACACGCACGAAACTGCCGGTCTGGGTGAACTGGGTCGTGAGCGCGACCGTGCCGTTCATGCTGGCCGCCACTTCGCGTTCGACGAAGCCCGGTCCGCCGGGCGCCATGTCGCCGTGGATGAGACGCACGAGCTGCACCTGGGCTTCGGCGACGCCTTCGGCGCTGACCATGAATTGCACGCTCTCGCCCGCACGTACCGAGAGGCTGTCGACGTAACCGGTGATGAAAGGGGTGTTGGCCATTACTTGGCTCCTGTGCTGCGCATGAGATCTTCGAGGTTGCGCAGGAACACCGCGTGCAAGGCCTCGTTCTGGTCGGTGTAGACGACATCATCCACCGGCGTCGGCTCGGAGCCTTCGCTGACCGGCAGGCGGATGACCTGGAATTCGCGACACGGCACGCGCGAGTACAAGGCATAGGCCGGCGCGCGGCGGAACATGTTCAAGAGCCGCATGAGCGTATCGCTGTGCTGCCCCAAGGGCCGGCGGCGGTGTTCTTCGATGAGGTCTTCGGTGATCAAGGGCCGCATCTCGGCCCGGAGTTCTTCGGTGAAGCGCGCATAGACGAGCAGCTGGCGATCGGCCGGCAAGGCGGTGGTGGTCATGGTTCCCCCGGAGCAGTGAAGCAAAGGGCGAGTATAACCGCGTGTTTCAGTCGACCTGTAGGTGCGAATTCATTCGCACATTCACCGCTGCTCCCCGACGCTCGCGCCATGCATGGATGTGCGAATGAATTCGCACCTACGTCTGACACCCGGTCGAACAATCAAAACGTCGGCGCTGTCGGCAGCAGTGCTTCCAGGTCTTTCACCGCGCGATCGCAGGCCGGTGCGGCGCTAGGCATCTCGAGTTTGTCGAGGAGATCCATCTTGCGCCCTTCGGCCTTGGCGCTGACCAGGTCGATCAGCGGCCGGCAGGCGTCTTCCATCGCCTCTTCGGCGCGCAGCAGGCGCGCGTCCGATGCGAGGCCTTCGTTGCCGAGGCCGACGTCGGCGCGAATCAAGCGGTCGACCACGCGGTTCTGACGGCGAAACACCGTTTCCGCGTAGGCCTTGAACTCGGCCTTGCTCATGGTTTGCGTGCGCCCGTCGGGATAGCGCACTTCGACCTGCGTGCAGGCGCCGAGCAGCACGGCCGTCGCCAGGCCAGCGCATTGCGTGATTCGCCGCCGGATTGCCATTACCCGTCACCATCGCCCGCGCGTCGTCATTTCGAGTATAGGTGAGCGTTGTGACGTTGCGTCACGCAAAAGCGTGAACCACGGCCTCCTGTGCGGCGTCGAGTTGCGCGATCAGCGAACCGGCGGCGGCGAGCTGACCGCGGGCGCGCGCCAGGTTGTGTGCGCCGCGCGAATCGTAACGGCTGGCGTCCCAACCGAAATAGCTCTCTTCCAGCGCATCGACCAGGAAACGCACCGCGAGCTCGAGATGGATCTCGAGCGTGGCGGGCACCATGGCGGCGATTTCCCCGGCGCTGACGAAGGCGCGTGCGACGCGCCCGTAGCCATGCATCGCGGCCGTGAACAGCGGCAGTTCGAAACGCGCCAGCGGGTCGTCCTCGCGGCGCGGATTGCACCATGATCGCATGGCATCGCCGAGTTCCAGCGGCAAGGCCATGGGCGCAAGCGTGTCGAGGTCGACCAGGCACAGCGCGTGCGTGCCGGCCGCATCGAACAACAGGTTGGAGATCTTGGGATCGCCGTGCACGAGCCGCGGCGCGGTGGCGGCGGGCGCCGCATGCGCGCCGCGCAGGGCGTCGATGTCATCGCAGGCCACGCGCACCTCGCCGCCGAGGCGATGGTCGCCGGCCACGCCCAGCGCCGCGTCGAGACGCGCTCGATGGCGCGCGAAGTCGTGGATGGGTGCGCGCTCGATGCGCAGCGCATGGGGGAAATCGACGAGCGCGGCATGGAAGCGCGCCAGCAGTTCGCCGGCCGCCTGGGCCTGGGCCGGCGTGTCGAGGAAATCGAAGGCGCGACCCTCCACCCAGGTCATCACGCGCCAGCGCCCACCCGCGTGCTCGACGGCCAAGGCATCGTCACGGGTGCGTACGAGTTGCGGCGTCAGCATGCCGCGCGCGGCGAGATGGGCACACACCGCTTCGATGTTGTGATTGACGCCCGCGCCGAACACCGGGTGCAGGCGCTGCAAGGCGTAATGCCGGCCATCGCGGGTCGTGACCTTCAAGGTCAGGTTGACCAGGCCCTGGGTGATGTGCGCGATGTGCGTGACATCGAGCGCGTAATGCGTGAGCACGGCGTCGGCGGCGCTGCGCCAGGAGGACGGATCTGCGGCTGTCACCTGCGGGGAATTCCTCGTTGCGCGCTACGGCGCCGGTTCGATGATCGACCTTGCCCCACGCCGCGAGTGCAAGTGCGCTTGCCCATCGCGCCTGGCGCGCTTCACGCCTGGCGCAGCGCGTGGAGCTCGCGCTCGAGCTCGGCGATGCGCGCGTGGGCGGCGTCGCGCTCGCGTGCCACGCGCGCGGTCTCGGCCAGCGCCTCGAAGGAGGCCTGCTCGGCGCGGCTGGCGCGTTCCAGGGCGAGGCTGCGCTGTGCCGACATCAACTGCTCGCGGCGCGAAGGCCCGAACACGCGCGCCCACCAGCCGTCTTCCTCGGCGGCCGCGCCGCGCGCGCTGTCGTCGACTTCGAACTCGGCGCGCAGCGCCGTGAATTCGTCGCGTGCGAGATGCACTTCGCCGGCGGTCTTCAAGGCATCCAGCACCGCGCTTTCGTGATCGGCGGTAAATTCTTCCGGTGGTGTGGCGCGCGCGATGGCGAGCAGCGCGCGCGCCTCGTGAAAGCCCGCCGCGCCTTCCTCAAAGCTGACTTCCATGGCCGATCCTCGTGCTCAGAGTTTGCCGAAAGTGAGATCGGCCGCGGCGAAATCGCCTTCGCTCGCGCTGCTGCACACCACCGCCACGCGGCCGCTGCCGGGCGCCAGGTAACGGGCCGCCACCGCGCGCAGGGCCGCGTGATCGGCGGCCAGCACGCGCGCGCGGAAACGCTCACGAAACGCATCGTCGCGGCCGTACAGCGCATTGGTGAAGGCGCGCTCGCACTCGCCGGCCGGTGAACGCGGCTGATCGAGCGCGCGTATGGTGCCGAGCACCGCTTCCTCGAGGCGCTGCTTGTCGTCGTCCTCTTCGAACCACGCCAAGGCCCTGTCGAAATCGTTTAAGGTCGCCAGCGCGCGCGGGTCGCGATAGGAATAAAAGCGGAAGGTCGCGCTGTCGGTGTCGTAGCTCGCGCCGGAACCATAGGCGCCGCCCTTCTCGCGGATCTCGCCGTGCAGGAAGCCATCCTGCAGGTAGCGGCCAAGCACCGCGAGCAGCGGCGCGTCGGCGTGATCCTCGGCAACCGCGGCGTAGGCCTTGGCGGAGAAATTGACCTGCGAATTGATCAGCCAGCCATTGCACGGCGAGCCCGCGGCGATGCGCGCGACGAACGGCGCGCACAGCGGCAGGCGCGGTGCGCCGACACCCGCCGCCAGCGGCGCGGCGCCGTCCAGCACCGTTGCGTCGCCGAACAGCGCCACGCGTCGCGGCGCATGGCGCAGCTTGCCGCGTATCGACGCGAACAGCGCAAACAGCCTCGCGAGGGTGGCGTCATCCTCGGCCGCCGCCAGTTCTTTCAGGATGTGATGGGCGGCAGGACCATCCCACAGGTCATCCAGCGCGGCGCCGTCCGAAAAGCCGCGCGCGGCGCTGATCACGGCCAGCTGATGCCCGCGATCGGTGAGCGACTGTTCGGCTTCGGCGCGCGACTGCAGCAGCAATTCGCGCAGGTGTTCGACTTCATCGAAACGCACGCCGTCGAGCATTTCGTTGACGATGGCGATGACCTCGTCGCGCTTGCGCGCGAGACCCTTGCCGGTGATCACGAACCAGCCGCGCAGCGCGCCGCCGGCCACCGGCGCGCGCGCCATGGTGTTGGTACCGAAGCTGCCGGACAGCGCGCGGCGTGTCTGCACCGCCAGGTAATCCTCGTCGCCGTGTCCGAACTCGGTCAGGTATTCCGACAGCAGCGGCAACACGCGCAGTTCATCGGCCGAGAGATCCGGCAGGTCGTACACCAGCTGCATGCGGAAAATGCCGTTGGCCGCGCAATCGTAGCGATGCACTTCGACGCCCTGGTGGCTGCTGAGCACGGCGCGCGGCGCCGGCGTCGGCGCCGGCACGTCGGCCAGCGTCACGCGCGGCAGCACGTCCGGATCGTCCACGCGCGCCTGGCGCTCACGCAGCGCCGCGGCCTGCGCCAGCAGCGTGGCGCGCGCGTCTTCATTCATGTGGCTGGCCAACGCTTCGAGGCGCGCGAGCTCGATCGCTTCGTCGTGCTCGGCCTTGGCCGCGTCGGGCGCCATGCTCACCCGCACGCGATGCAGGTTGCCCAGCAACAGGCGCCGCACCAGGCCGGCCACGAAGCCCGGCGCGCGGATGTCGCGGCGCAGGCTGTCCAGCACCCGGTCGAGTTCCAGCAGGCGCGCCGGGTCGCGGCGATACATGGCCGCCGGCATCACGCGGCCCATCAGCTGCAGGCCGAAAGGATAGCTGCCGCCGCCGATGTCACGCTGCGCCATCTCGATGCGGTCAAGCACCGCGTCGAGCGTCGCGCCATCGACGCCCTCGCGCGCCACGCGCTCCAGCACTTCAATGATGCCGCGCTCCAGCGCATCGGCATGTTGGAGATCGCTGCCCTCCACGCCACATACGAACACCAGTTGGCGCGCCGAGTCATCCACCCCGCACAGTTCCGACGGCGCATCGGCGAGTTCGGTGGTTTCGAGGAAATGACGCAGCGGCGAGGCGCTGTGTTCGAGCAGGATCGATGACAGCAGGTGCGCCTGCACGACGTCGTCGGGCTCAGCCGCTTCGCCCAACAGCCACGCCCACACGATGTGCGTGGCGCGCTCGTCCTCCTGTTCGGCCGCGTAACGCACCTCGACGCTGCGCGGCGCGCTGAACGGCGTCTGCAAAGGGCTCATGATGATGCCTTCGGGACGCGTGAAGCGCGCCAGCACCAGTTCGGCGATATGACGTTGATGCTCGCTCTCGGGAAAGCTGCCATAGGTCATGAACACCGCGTTGCCGGGGTGATAGTGACGGGCATGGAAATCGCGCAGCGCGGCGTGCGTGAGATCGGGGATCGCGAGCGGCTCGCCGCCGCTGTTGTGGCGATAAACCGTGTCCGGAAACAGCGCGGCGTGCAGGTGATGGTAGAGCTGCGCGAGCGGCGAGCTCATCGCCCCCTTCATCTCGTTGTAGACCACGCCGTGGAATTCCAGCGGTGGTTCGTCGGCCGCCTGTTCGTCGCGCAGTTCGAGACGCCAGCCCTCCTGCGCGAAATCGAGCGGATGCAGGTTCGGAAAGAACACCGCATCGAGATAGACCTTGAGCAGGTTGTCAAAGTCCTTGCGGTTCTGTGTCGCGAACGGGTAGGCGGTGCTGTCGCTGCTGGTGAAGGCGTTCATGAACGTATTCAAGGAACGGCGCAGCATCATGAAGAACGGGTCGCGCACCGGGTAGCGTTGGCTGCCGCACAGGGTGGTGTGCTCGAGGATGTGGGCAACGCCGCTCGAATCCTGCGGCAAGGTCGGCAGCACCACCATGAAGGCGTTGTTGGCGTCGTTGCAGGCGAAATGCAGGTGGCGGGCACCGGTGGCGGCATGCTGGTACTGGCGCAGCTCCATGCCCAGCGAGCCGATCTCGGTGGTGGCGGTCAATTCAAAAGCGGGTGTGGACATCGTTACTCGGTCGCCTGTGCAGGGCATGTCAGGATGTTGGGGCGGCGCGCCTTCACGCGATACGCGTCAGCGCGGCGCGCAGTTCAGTCAGGGACGCGATCTCGGCCTGGGGCCGCAGGTAATCGTCGGGCCATGGCTCGCCGTCGCGGTTCAACCACACGCTCGCCAGGGCCGCGCGCCGCGCGCCCTCGATATCGTACAGCGGCTGATCGCCGACGTGCACCGCGCGCGCCGCCGGCACGCCGACGCGCGCCAGGGCCACTTCGAACATGCGCGGATCGGGCTTCTGCACGCCGGCCTCGGCGGGCGAGATGCAAAAAGCGAAATAGGGACTGACGCCGGCCACTTCAAGGTCGGCGTTGCCATTGGTGAGCGCCACCAGCACGTGGTCACGCGCGAGGTCGGCCAGCGTCGGCAGCACATCGTCGAACAGCGTCACCACGCTGCGCTCGCGCACGAACAGGGCGATGCCGGGCTCGGCCAGCGCCGGATCGTAGTCGTAGGCGGCAAGTTGTTCGCGCAGCGCCAGCAGGCGCAAGGCGGTGAAGTCGTGCGCGACCTCGGGATGGGTCTTGGCGAGTTGCCAGCGCCAGTGGCGCAGGGATTCGTTGTCGTGCGCGGCGGCGAGGCGCGGCGCGTGCTCGGTGATCCAGGCATGCTGGAGCTGTTCGGCGCGCAGCAGCGCCGGGCGCGCGTCCCACAGGGTGTCGTCGAGATCGAAGGTAATCACTTCAAACATCGTGGCCGCTCTTGGCGCTGTTGAATAATCCATGCGACGTCGGGTGGCGGCTATACTTGCGCACCGGCCGAAATGAAGGAACCGTCCATGCCATCGTTTGATGTCGTCTCTGAAGTCGACAAACACGAACTCACCAACGCTGTCGACCAGGCCAATCGCGAGGTCGGACAGCGCTTCGATTTCAAGGGCAGCAAGGCACGGGTCGAGCGCGACGAGTACAAGTTGACCATCATCGCCGATGGTGAGTTTCAAGCCAAGCAACTGTTGGAAATCTTGCAGACCCGGCTGGCCAAACGCGGTATCGACATCGATTGCCTGGAGGTCGGCGACTTCGCCTCGAACATCGCCGAAACGCGCCTGCCGGTGACCGTGCGCGAGGGCGTGGACGCCGACACCGGACGCAAGCTCAACAAGCTCATCAAGGACAGCAAGATCAAGGTCACCTCGCAGATGCAGCAGAACCAGCTGCGCGTGACCGGCAAGAACCGCGACGATTTGCAGGCGGTGATTGCCCTCATCAGGAACGCCAAGCTCGGCGTGCCGTTTCAGTTCACCAATTTCCGCGATTGAGGCGGGCCGTGCGGCAGAGCGAACAACGCTTGCGCTGCCCCTATTGCGGCGAGCGCATCAGCATGCTGGTCGACCCGTCGGAAGCCGGCCAGGATTACATTGAGGATTGTGAGGTTTGCTGCCGTCCGATCTCCTTGCACGTCGAGGTCGATGACGATGAACGGGTGCGCCTGGTGGCACGCCGTGGCGATGACTGAAGCGCGGCCCGGGCGCGGAGCAGCGCGCGCATGAGCGTCGCGGAGTTATCGCTGCTGTTCGGCGGCGGCCTCGTGATCGGCCTGTGGTGGTGGAGCATGCAGGCCCACGACCGCGTCGATTTCATCAGCCGCGAGGTGTGCAAGGATCTCGACGTGCAACGCCTCGACGAAGCGGTGTCGCTGCGACGCCTGGGCTTGGCCCGTACCGAGTACGGAGTCATGCTGGAACGGGTGTTCCGCTTCGAATTCAGCGTCAATGGCGCCGACCGGCGCCGCGGCGAGATCTGTCTGCACGGCGAGCTGCCGCGCTGGGTGCATCTCGACCACCCCGACGGCGACATCCATATCGACCTGTCGGCGCGGCGCTGAATCAGCGCTGCCGGCGCAGGCGCCGGCTCAATCGGGTTCGCCGCGCCGGAGTTTGTCCGCCAGTTCGTTGATCAAGGCCTGGTCATGGGCCTTGGCCGCGGCGCGCACCGCCTGTGCACGCTGCTTGATGCGGTCGAGCTGGGCGCGCTGGCTGGCCAGGATGCTGCGCTGCATATCGCTGTTCTCGTTGTCCTGCTGCTCCTGGAGCCACTCGTCGAGTTCGCTCTTCAGATCGGCGCGCACGCGTTCTTCGTGCACGCGATGGGCGGCCAGGTCGCCGGCTGAAGCGACCGCCGCGGCCTGCGCGTCGGCCTGGGCGCGCTCGCTGGCGGCGATCTGCGCGGCCACGTGGCGCGCCTGCTCTTCGAGTCGATGCAGGTTGCTGTCGACCGCGCGCGCATCGGGGCCGGCGCGGTCGGGGCCGCGCTTGAGTTCGGCGATTTCGCTTTCGATTTCACGTTGCTGCTGCACGGCCGCCTGCTTCTCGCGCTGCGCGAGCTCCAGCGCCAGGCGCAGGCGTCGCGCGTCGGCTTCCAGGCGTTCGCGCTCGAAGCGCATCTCGGCCTCTTCCTGCATGCGCTTGCGCGCATGGGCGTCCTTGAACTCGGAGACGATTTTTTCGGCTTCGGCGGCCGCCGCGCGGCGCGCCGCTTCGGCGGCTTCGCGTTCGCGGCGCGCGCGCTCGAGTTCAGCGGCATTGCGCGCCAGCTCTTCTTCGAGCTGGCGGCGCTCGGTCTGCACCTTGTGGCGCAGTTCTTCGCGCAGCTTGGTCTCGAGCGCGAGCTGCTGTTGCTCGCGCATTTCAGCTTCGCGCGCGCTGACCTGCTGCACTTCCTCGAGACGACGCTGGTAATCGCGCGCTTCGGCCAGCCGCACGCGCGATTCCTCGGCCTGCTGGCGCACACGTTCCTGTTCTTCGCGCAGACGCACTTCGGCATCGGCCTTCTGGCTCTGCAGGCGCTTCAGTTCCTCGGCCTGCCAGGCATAGCTTTCGCGCAGCTTGCGCTCTTCTTCCTGCAGGCGCCGCTCCATTTCCGCGCGCACCTGTTCGACGCGCTCGCGCTGCGCTTCGCGCTCGGCCTGCACGGCGGCGTCGGCCTCGGCCTTGGCCCGTTCGATCTCGGCCTTGATGCGCTGCGCCTCGGCCAGTTCACGGCGCGCGGCTTCCGCCACCGCGGCTTCCGTCTCGGCACGCGCCCGCTCGAGTTGTTCGCGCACGCGTTGCGCTTCGGCCGCTTCCCTGGCGGCGGCCTCGGCGGCGGCTTCGGCGGCGGCGACGCGCGCGGCTTCGAGTTCCGCTTTCAGGCGCTCGGCCTCGGCCATTTCGCGATCGGCGGCGGCGCGCGCGGCGGCGGCGGCCTCGGCGCGCGCCTGCTCGAGGGCTTCGCGCATGCGTTCGGCGTCCGCACGCTCACGCTCGACGGCCGCCGCGGCCAGCGCTTCGGCGGCGGCGCGCGCGCGGTCAATCTCGGCCTTGAGGCGCTCCGCCTCGGCCTGGTCGCGCGCCGCGTTGGCGGCGGCCTCGGCCTCGGCCTGGGCCCGTGCGCGCTCGAATTCTTCCTTCATGCGTTGCGTCTGCAGCGCTTCGCGCTCGGCGGCGGCGGACGCGGCGGCGGCGGCCGCTTCGGCCTGCGCGCGGGCGCGCTCCAGTTCTTCCTTCAGTCGCTGCGCTTCCTGGGCCTCGCGCTCGGCGGCAGCGACGGCAGCGGCTTCGACTTCGGCGCGCGCCCGTTCCAGTTCTTCCTTGAGACGCTGGGCTTCCAGGGTCTCGCGTTCGGCGGCGGCGCGCGCGGCGGCAGCGGCGGCCTCAGCCTCGGCGCGGGTGCGCTCGATCTCGGCCTTGAGACGCGAGGTCTCGGCCTGGTCACGCTCGGCATGGGCGGCGGCAGAGGCCTCCACTTCGGCACGCGCGCGCTCGAGTTCGTCCTTGAGGCGCCGCGCTTCCCGGGCTTCGCGGGCGGCAGCGTCGGCGGCCGCCGTGGCGGCGGCTTCGGCTTCGAGGCGCGCACGTTCGATTTCGGCGCGCAGGCGGTCGGTCTCGGCCTGGTCACGCGCGGCATGGGCGGCGGCGGCGGCCTCGGCCTCGGCGCGCACGCGCTCGAGTTCATCCTTGAGGCGCTGCGCTTCCAGGGTTTCGCGCTGGGCGGCGGCGACCGCGGCGGCGGCGGCGGCCTCCGCTTCCTGGCGCGCGTGCTCGACCTCGGCCTTGATGCGGTCGCTGTCGGCCTGGTCGCGCGCGGCATGGGCGGCGGCGGCGGCCTCGGCCTCGGCGCGGGCTTTTTCCAATTCTTCCTCGAGGCGGCGCGCTTCGGCCGCATCGCGCTGCGCGGCGGCGACGGCGGCCGCCTGCGCCTCGCTGCGCGCCTGTTCGATTTCAGCCTTGAGTCGCTGCGCTTCGGCCAGTTCACGGCGCGCCACTTCGGCGGCGGCCTGGATGCGCTTTTTCTCGGCGCGCAGTTTTTCCGCCGCGCGGCGCTCGACTTCCGCGCGCTGCCGCTGCATCTCGGCCGCGACCCGCTGGCGCTCCGCTTCAATTTTCTTTTCGGCCTCGCGTTCCGCCTCGCGGCGCGCCTTTTCGGTGGCGATGCGCAAGGCCTCGGCAGCCTCCGCGTGCACGGTCGGGTCGCGTGGCACGCCGGCCGCCGCCGCGCTGGCGTCGGCGATGCGCATGTCGTTGATGGCCATCTCGACGCGTAGCGCCGCCGACTGCACCGCCGGATCGGCGATCCGCTCCTCATCGGTCTGGTGCGAGGTCGGCACCGGCACCACCGACAGGCCGACGGGCGCGAGGGCGTCGTCGTGCAGGGTCATGTCGAGTTCGTCGTCGGCCGGGGCGGCGGGCGCGACAACCCGCGGCGCTTCGCTCTGCGCTTCGTAGCGCATCAGGCCGCCTTCGAGGTAATGCACGTCGAATCCGCGTTCGGCGAGCAGGAATGCCGCCACCGCGCTGCGCGTGCCGGTGTCGCAATAGACCACGTAGGTCAAGTTGGTATCGAGTCGACCGGAATGCATGCGCAACGTATTGAGCGGGTAGTTGACGCCGCCCTGGATACCGTCGCGCTGGAACTCCTCGGGAAAACGCACGTCCAGCCATACCGCCGGCTTGGTGGCCAGTATCGCCTCGCCTTCCTTGCGCGTGACGCCGCTCAGGAGCGGCTTCTGGATGAGTTCGACGAACGCTTCCTTGGGCAGGCGCACCAGTTGCCCGTCGCACAGCATGCGCACGCTGGCATTGCGGTTCGAGCCGGCCACCAGCGCTTCTTCACCGAAGGTATCGCCGGGCCCGATCAGGGCCAGGCGGTAGCCGGGCGCGCTGGGGCCGGCGCTGCGCAGCACCTCGCAGCGGCCCTGGGCAATGATGTAGTAGTAGTCGCCGGGTTCGCCCTGGGTGACGACGGTGTCGCCTTCCTGCACGTCGACTTCTTCGAACAGGCTGAAGATGCGGTGGATGTTCGATGCCGGCAGGTGCGAGAACAGCTTGGACTGCAGCATGCGCGTCATCCAGTCGCCGTCTTCCTCGTCGCCCGATTCGAACTCGTCGACCTGTACCGAGCAGTAGCTGCCGGCGCTGCCGGCGCCGTCGGCGGCCTGCAGGCGATCGATGAGGTCACGCGCCACGCGCATCACGCTGACCTCGGTTTCGGCACGGGCCGTCATCTTGCGCGGCTGCAGCTGGGCGACGGCGTGGGCGGCCGCGGGCGTGCCGCCCGTCAGGCGTTGCACGACCTGGCCACCGCTGCGCAATTCCAGGCGTCCCTCGAGCAGGTAGATGGCAAAGGCGTCGCGGTCGCCTTCCTTGAACAGGATGTCACCGCGCCGATAGCGCAGCACCTCGGCCTGGTCCATGACCTGGGCGCGGCTGGCCGCGCCGAGGGAGGCCATCGGCACCAACCCGTCCACGAGGCTTTCAAATTTAGATTCCACTGCCGACATCAGGGTCACGCATTGGCGCTGGGCGCTGGGCTTTTATAGGTATGGCTTGGGCCGACGACGTGGTCGCTCCCGCAGACTGGCTCAAGCCTATCGCTACAGCGGCCGAGCTTCATGATCGGTCCAATGCAAGTGTGAATGCCGTCACGAGAAGCGACACCCGCGCCTTCGGTTTTGTGACGGGAGTGAGATTGTGAAGACTTGCCAGGCGGGACCCGGCATGGGCTCATGGTCAGGCGCGGCGGCAGCCCCGCTTGCAGGGCCGGTGCCGCCGGTGCGCGCCCGCGTCGCGAATGAATCGGCGTAGAATGCGGCGAGGTCAGCCAGTCCAGGAAGCGAGCCGTGGTCAGCGAGGAGACAAAGTCCGTACAACGCCGCATCCTGGAGTTGCAGACCGAGCATCGGGACCTGGACGAAGTGGTCAACACGCTCTCCAATCGTATCGACGTGGACCAGCTCCTCCTGCGACGCATGAAAAAGCGCAAGTTGCAGCTCAAGGACCAGATAGCCCGCTTGAAGAGCCAGCTCATCCCCGACCTTGACGCCTGATTTGCGCCCGGGAAGGGAAATTTCAGCAGCAAACTCCTCATGGCCGTCGACCTAGAATCACTCAAATCCCGCTTCAGTTATCTGGTTCCGCTCAACAAGCTGCCGGCTGACCGCCAGGCGCGGCTGCTGGCTCAATCGGAAGTGATTGAGCTGCGCAAGAAAGACATCCTGTTCAGGCAGGGTGACCGAGACGACTTCACCTTCTACGTGCTCGAGGGCGAACTGGAGATGTTCGCCGACGAATCCCTCATCAAGCGCGTTAGCGGCGGCGACGGCGCATCCTTTCAGCCCTTGGCGCAGCTTCAGCCCCGACAGATGACGGCCGTCGCAAAATCCAAGGCCAGCGTGCTGTGCGTGCGCCGTTCGCTGCTCGAACAATTGCTGAGCCTCGACACCCCCGACAGCGACGACGCCCTGCCCGGCGGCGTGGAAGTGGAGGAAATGGAGGCCGCACAGGACCCCGACTGGCTCATGACGCTACTGCAGTCGGAGCTGTTCACCCGCATCCCGCCGTCGAATATCCAAGGCCTGCTCGATACGCTCGAACCGATACAGGTGCAGGCCGGCGAGGAAATCATCAAGCAGGGCGAACCGGGCGAGTACTACTTCGCGCTGCAGCGCGGCACCTGCGAAGTAGTGCGCAAGGGCAGTAACCAGCGCGAGATCCGACTCGCCGAACTCGGCCCCGGCGACACCTTCGGCGAAGAGGCATTGATCTCGGGCGCGCGGCGCAATGCCACGGTGCGCATGACCTCCGACGGCGAACTGGCGCGCCTGACCAAGGCCGATTTCACGCGCCTCATCAAGGCGCCGCTGTTGACCGCCGTCAGCCGCGCCGAGGCCGAGGCCAGGGTCGCGACCGGCGCGCGCTGGCTGGACGTGCGCTTCGAGGACGAGCACCGCCATAACGGTCTGCCCGGCAGTCTGAACATCCCCCTCGGCGTACTGCGTACGCGGGCCGACGAGCTCGATGCCGGCGCCAGCTACGTGGCCTACTGCGACAGCGGCGGGCGCAGCTCCGCGGCGGCGTTCCTGCTCGCCGAGCGTGGCTTCGACGTGTGTTACGTCGAGGGTGGCGCGGTCGACGAACCGGCCGCGGCGACCGCCAGCCCGACCGCCCCCGCCGCGGCGGCCAGCGCCGAGCCGGGCGCGACAACAAGCCCGGCACCACCGCCCGCCGCCGCGCCGGTGGTGTCGGCCACGGCGCCGGTGGTGACCGCCGCGCCGCCGCCCGCGGACCTCATGCTGGAAGCCGCGGCGCGCGCCTCGTCGCTCGGCGCCGAGGTCGCCAAGGCCGACCTCACCATCGAACAGGCGCAGAAGATGATGGCCGAGGCCCAGGCCATGAAGGCCGAGGCCGAGCGCTACGTGGCCGAAAAACTCGAGCGCGAGCGTGCACGCCTGGACAATGAACTGGCGGCGCTGCAAACCAAGGTCGCCGAGGCCGAAGGCCTGAAGGCCGCGCTCGGCGCGCGCGAACAGGCGGCGCTCGCCGAAGTCGCGCGCCAACAGGCCGAGGCGGCGGCGCGCGAACAGGCCGCGCGCGCCGAGCTCGAACGCCGCCAGGCCGAGGCCGTCGCGCAGGAGCAGGCGCTGCGGGCCGAAATCGAGCGTCGCCAGGCCGAGGTCGCCGCCCGCGAACAGGCCACCCGCGCCGAGCTCGAGCGCCAGCAGGCCGAGGCCCAGGCGCGCGAACAGGCCGCCCGTAGCGAACTCGAACGGCTGCAGGCCGAAGCCAACCAGCGTGAACAGGCGGCCCGCACGGAACTCGAGCGCCTGCGCGCCGAAGCCGCCGCCCGCGAGCAGGCGGCACGCGCCGAGCTCGAACGTCAGCAGGCCGAAGTGGCGGCCCGCGAGCAGGCCAGCCGTGAAGCGCTGGCGCGTCAGCAAGCGGAGATGGCCGCCCAGGCCCGCGCCCAGGAACTGCAGTTCGAGGCGCGCACGGTCGACCTGCACAAACGCATGGAGGACGAGGCGCGACGCTTGAACGAGCGTCTCGCCGACGCCGAGCGCGTGCGCGCCGAACTCGCCGACCAGCAACGCGAAGCGCAGCAGGCCGAAGCCGCGCGCCAGCGCCTGGCCGAGGAACAGGCGCGCATCCAGCAGGAGGCGACCGAACTCCAGCACAAGCTCGCCGAAGTCGAACAACTGAAGGTCACGCTCGAGCGCCAGCAGCGCGCCAGCGAAGTCGAAGCCGCCAGCCGTCAACGCTTGCAGGAACAGCAGCAGCGCATGGAACAGGAGGCCGCGCTGCTGAACACGCGCCTCGCCGAGGCCGAGAAGCTCAAGGCCACGCTGCTCGAACAACAGGCGCTCGCCGAACGCGAAGTGGCGCGCGAGCACGAAGAAGTCGATCAACGGCTGGCCGCGCTGGAAGAAGTCGCCGCCGCGCGCCTGCGCGAGGAAGAGCGGCGTCTGGCCGAGCTCTACCAGCAGCAGGCCGACCGCCTCGAATCATTGCAGGCCGGGCGCGAAGCGGAATTGCGCGACGCCTTGCGCAAGGAGCTCGCCGCCGAGCGCGGCAAGTTCGAACTGGCGGTCTCGCGCGCCACCGCCGAGCTCGAGCGTGCGCGCGAGGAGCGCGCCGCCGCCATCGCCGCCAAGGAGGCGACCGCCGCCGAAGCGCGACGCATGATCGAGGACTACAAACGACAGCAGCAGGCCTTGCTGGCCGAACAGCAGACGCTGTTTGCGCGCGAACGCGAAAAGCTGCGTGCCGAAGCGCAACGCATCGACACGCTCAAGGCCGAGGCGGTACGCGTGCGCAAGGAAGCCGAAGCCTACAAGGCCGCCGCCGAACAGGAACTCGCGCAGGCGCGTCAGCGCCAGGCCGCCACCGACAACGCCGCCGCGCGTCGCGAAATCGACGACGCCATCAGCGAGATCCAGGAACGTGCCTCGGCCGCCAACCGTGAGCTCAACCAGGCCATCGAGGCCGAGACCGCCATCGTCACCGCCGCGGAAGAACACGAGGACGAGCTCGAACGCACCTACAACACCGCGACCGAAATCAACCAGCTCCTGCACAAGGAACTGAAGGATTGGATAGGCGAGCACGAAGAAGCGCAGGACTCCCATCTGCAGCGCGAGATCCTTTCGCGCCAGAAAGAAATGGTGGAACGCATCCGCGCGCGGGCAGCGGCCGCCAAGGCCGAGCAGAAACAGAATGCGCAGAACATGCTGGACGAAATCCAGCAGCAGCTCGTAAAGGCCAAATCGCAGTAGTCGACGCCAGCCTCAGGGCGTGCCGCCCGGCACGCCGCCATTCGCGAGTTGCGCACGCAAGGCTTCGTAACGTTGGCGCGCCGCCGCGAGGCCCGCGTCGTCGAGTTGACCGCGCACCATGTCGGCATTGACCTCGGCCACCGACAAGCCGCCTTGCGCCGCGAGGCGAAACCATGCCCATGCTTCCCGCATGTCGGCGTCGACGCCGTCACCATTCATATAACAGGCGCCGAGCGCATTTTGCGCGACCGGCAGTCCGGCGCGCGCGGCGCGGGTCCACAGCTTGATACTGGCGGCGACGTCGCGCGGCACGCCACCCTGGCCGCGACGATAGAGAATACCGAGATCGTAGGCCGCGCGACTGTCGCCGCCGTTGGCGGCGGTTTCCCACCAGCTGCGCGCCTTGCCGAAATCACGGGCGACGCCCATGCCGCGAAAATACATGAGCCCCAGTTCGTGCGCGGCGCGCATGTCGCCTTGGCGCGCGGCCCGCTCGAACCAATCACGCGCCTGGTCCACGTCCGCTGCCACGCCCTCGCCACGCAGGTACAGCAATGCAAGATTGTGCTGCGCCTTGTTCATGCCTTGCTGGGCGGCGCGTCGATACCATTGCGCGGCCTTGTCCGCATCGGCTATCACCCCCCACCCTTTCTGGTAAGCAACGCCGACATAGAACTGCGCCTGCGCGTCGCCCTGGCTCGCCAGGGGCTGCAAGTGACTCAAGGCCAGGCCGTAGTCACCACTGCGAAACGCGGCGACGCCGGCATCGAGATCGGCGCGCGCCATGACGCTGGCCATCACCCCCAGAAGGGTGGCGCATGCCAGCGCCGCCATGCGCGCGGACCGCCGTGGCGATGATTGAATCCTGGCGGCGGCCATGTTTTACAATGGCCTCGACCTTTCAACATTTGTGGACGACATGTCGAACCAACGTTTTTCCGGCACTGACACGTACATCGTAACCGAAGACCTCATGATGGCCGTCAATGCCGCCGTCACCCTGCAGCGGCCGCTGCTAGTCAAGGGCGAACCGGGCACCGGCAAGACCATGCTCGCCGAGGAAATCGCGCGTTCGTTGGGGCGTCCGCTGATCCCGTGGCACATCAAGTCCACCACCAAGGCCGCCCAGGGCCTGTATGAATACGACGCGGTGGCGCGCCTGCGGGATTCGCAGCTTGGCGACAACAAGGTGCACGACATCTCCAACTACATCGTCAAGGGCAAACTGTGGGAGGCGTTCGAATCCGACGGCCAGCCGGTGCTCTTGATCGACGAAATCGACAAGGCCGACATCGAGTTCCCTAACGACCTCTTGCTCGAACTCGATCGCATGGAGTTCTACGTCTACGAGACCAAGCAGGTGGTGAAGGCCAAGACCCGGCCGATCATCATCATCACCAGCAACAATGAAAAGGAACTGCCGGACGCCTTTCTGCGCCGCTGCTTCTTTCATTACATCCAGTTCCCCGATCGCGACACCATGGACGCCATCGTTCGCGTGCACTACCCGGACATCAAGAAGCACCTGTTGGCCGAGGCTCTCGAGTGTTTCTTCGAGCTGCGCGACATCCCGGGCCTGAAGAAGCGCCCGTCGACCTCGGAGCTGCTGGATTGGATCAAGCTGCTGGTGGCCGAGGACATTCCGCCCGAAGCGCTGCGCGAGAAGGACACCCGTCGCGCCATTCCCAAGCTCTACGGCGCGATGCTCAAGAACGAACAGGACATGCACCTGTTCGAGCGCCTGGTGTTCATGTCGAGGCGCACTGGTGCTAACTGAACTCTTCTATAAGCTGCGCAAGGTGCAGATACCGGTGTCGATCACCGAGTATCTGACCTTGATGGGCGCGCTCGAAGCGCGCGTGTGCGGATTCAGCATCAATGATTTCTACTACCTGTCGCGTGCGACGCTGGTCAAGGACGAACGTTTCTTCGACCGCTTCGACCAGGTGTTCGGCGAACACTTCCGCGGCCAGGAGATGCTGTTCGATCACGTGCTCGGCGAGATCCCGCTCGAATGGCTGAAGAAGCAGAAGGAACTCAATCTCAGCGACGAAGAAAAAGCGCAGATCGAAGCGCTGGGTGGCTGGGACAAGCTCATGGAGACCTTGCGCAAGCGCCTCGAGGAGCAGAAGAAAGCCCACCACGGCGGCAACAAGATGATCGGCACCGGCGGCACCTCGCCGTTCGGCGCGCACGGCTACAACCCCGAAGGCGTGCGCATCGGCCAGGAGGAAGGACGCCAGGGCCGCGCCACCAAGGTGTGGGAACGGCGCGACTTCAAGAATCTCGACGACTCGGTGGAACTCGGCACGCGCAACATCAAGCTCGCGCTGCGCAAGCTCAGGCGCTTCGCGCGCGAAGGCGCCGCCGATGAACTCGACCTGCCGGACACCATCCGTTCGACCGCGCGCAACGCGGGACTGCTCGACATCAAGATGGTGCCGGAGCGGCACAACGCCACCAAGATTCTCCTGTTCCTCGACGTCGGTGGTTCCATGGACCCTTACGTGCGGGTGTGCGAGGAACTGTTCTCCGCCGCGCGCAGCGAGTTCAAGCATCTCGAGCACTACTACTTTCATAACTTCATCTATGAAACGGTATGGCGCGACAACACCATGCGCGCCAACGTGCGCGTGCCGACCCAGAAGGTCATGCATACCTATGGCGCCGATCACAAGATAGTGTTCGTCGGCGATGGCACCATGAGTCCCTACGAGATCATGGCGGTCGGCGGCAGCGTCGAGCACTGGAACGAGGAAGCCGGCGCGACCTGGATCGCGCGCCTGCTGGCGGTGTTCCCTTACGCGGTGTGGTTGAACCCGCAGGCGGAAGAATACTGGGGCCACATTCCGTCCATCGGCATGGTCAAGGAACTGCTGTCGGACCGCATGTTCCCGCTCACCATCGACGGCCTGGAACGTGCCATGAAGGCGCTCAAGAAGCAGCATTGAGGCGTCGCCCTGTCGCCGTCGGGAGACCGCGGCCGGCAGCGCCTCGGGCGCGGCGCGCGGACTGAGATCAGCGCGGCGCACGGCACGACGATGCGCGGACGGCCAGGTCGGCGTCGTCAGCAGGAGACAAGGCGCCGCCAGGGTTTAGGGACAGGCCGAAAAGCGGGCGCCAACCCCGTCACAGAACATCTCCGGAAATACCAACCGGTTCTCATTCCCGACCGCCTCGAGTCGCCTCAACAGTCGCTGGAACGCTTGTTGCTTTGGAGACCGTCGAAGACATTCGAGCCACGGAGCCGACCATGAATGCAATCAAGAAGCTGAGCCAGTCCGCGCGATTTCACGGATACCGGGATCTGAACGGCGAGTACATTCCGTTCGAGACCGCCGATGAAGTGTTCAGCCGCGCCCGCGCCATCGGTGCGCGCGTCCTGCTGCGCCTCGCCCTGACCGACAAGCAGGAATTGACCGGCATCTTCTACACCAACGACCACTCCTTGAGTTCCTGAACGGCCGCGCCGTCGCCGCGTCACGCCAGAACAACAACGCCATTGCTACGACTGATAATTGACGCTCCGCCCGCCATGACGGGACGGGACGGCGCTGGCCAAGGATGGCCCCATCCGACAAGCTAGCCCATCGACATCACACCGAGGCACGGCGCTTGGTCGGGACCTGCTGCCTTCACTGTTCGCGCCGCTGGCTCGCGAGGCTTGCGGTCGCGCTGCTGGTGTCGTGCGCGCTCACCGCTTGCGGACATGACGGTGACGGCTACTACCCGCTGGAGGCGCCACGCTGGTGGTATTACGCGGTCGACGCCACGGTGCTGGATGAGCCGCGCCACAGCCGCTACCTCGTGCAGAACGCGGGCCTCGCGGCCGGCATGGACAATACCGTCTACCTGCAGACCGCGCAGGCCGGTTCCGTCGACTTCCTCCGAGCACAAGGCGCCGGCGTCGAGCGCGTGGCGCGTCTGCGCCCCGGCATGCGCGGGCCTGAAAGCGACATGCCGCCGCGCCAGGTGCTGCCGGCGGACATCGCGCCCGGCCATCGCTGGCAGGTGCCGTCGACGCTGGCGCTGATCGAGAGCCGCACCTTCGAGCCTCGCGACCGCATCATCCCGCGCCGCCTGCCGGTCATGCTGGAAAAGGAAGTGCGGCGTAACGATGCCGTGGTCGAGGTGGCGGCCGGGCGCTTCTCCGCCTGCCTGGAAGTCGCAGGCCATGGCAGCGCCGCTGTGCCGACCGACCGCGGCAACGGCGCGGCCAGCGTCGCGGTCGAAGTGCGCGAGTGGTACGCGCCGGGCATTGGCCTGGTCAAACTGGAACGGCGCGAGACTTCCAAGAGCACCTTTCTCAAGGACGGCCGGCAGCACTGGGAATTGCTCGACCACGGCCCTTGAATGGCGCCGGTTGCTTGCTTGTTGGGGTCAGGTGAATGGATTACGCTTGCCGCCCCACGCCGGGCGCGGTTCGCTGAGCCTTGCCGCGTCGGCCCGCAGCAGCAGAGATTTCAGCCGTGACACCCGAAAGATTCAGAGAATTGCGCGCGGCCGGTTACAACCGCGTGCCGGTCACGCGGCGCGTGCTGGCCGACCTCGACACGCCGCTCAGCGCCTATGCCAAGCTGGCGCTGGGCCGCCATTCGTTCCTGCTCGAATCGGTCGAAGGCGGTGAGAAGTGGGGCCGCTATTCGATCATCGGCCTGCCGGCGGTGCGCACGATAGTCGTGCGCGGACGCGAGGTCTCGGTGTGCGACAACGGCGTGCCGGTGGAACAGTTCGAATGCGACGATCCGCTGGCCTTCATCGCCGACTACCAGGCGCGCATCCATGCGCCGGCGGTGGATGAACTGCCGCGCTTCTGCGGCGGCCTGGTCGGCTACTTCGGCTACGACACGGTGCGCTACGTCGAACCGCGCCTGCGCGACTCGACGCCGCCTGACCCCATCGGCACACCCGACATCTATCTCATGCAGGTCGACAAGTTCGTGGTGTTCGACAACCTGCGCGGCGAACTCTTGCTGGTCAAGTACATCGACGCCAGCGACGAAACGCTGCTCGACGACGCGCGTCGCGAACTCGGCGCGCTGGCCGCACGCCTGCAGGCGCCGGCACCAGCCCTGCCCTTGCATACCACCGGCGCGGCGCTGGACGAAGTCGATTTCCAGTCCGAGTTCGGCAGCGACGCCTTCATGCGGGCCGTCGATCGCATCAAGCGCTACATCGTCGATGGCGATGTCATGCAGGTGGTGCTCGCGCAGCGCATGTCGGTGGAACTCAACCTGCCGCCCTTGAACGTCTACCGCGCGCTGCGCCATCTCAATCCCTCGCCTTACCTGTTCTTCCTCGACCTCGGCGATTTCCAGGTGATCGGCTCCAGCCCGGAGATTCTCGTGCGCCTCGAGAACGGCGTGGTGACCACGCGGCCGCTGGCCGGCACGCGCCGCCGTGGCCGCACGGAAGAAGAAGACCAGGCGCTCGAAAAGGAATTGCTGGCCGATCCGAAGGAGCTCGCCGAGCACCTGATGCTCATCGATCTCGGGCGCAATGACATCGGCCGCGTGGCCGAGACCGGCAGCGTGAAAGTCGTCGACAAGATGGTCATCGAGCGCTACTCGCACGTCATGCATATCTCGTCCAGCGTCGAGGGCCGGCTGCGCGCCGACAAGAGCGCGATGGACGTGCTGCGCGCGACCTTGCCGGTCGGCACCTTGTCCGGCGCACCGAAGATCCGCGCCATGGAAATCATCGACGAACTGGAGCCGGTCAAGCGCGGCGTATACGGCGGCGCGGTCGGCTACTTGTCATGGAACGGCAACATGGATACCGCCATCGCCATCCGCACGGCGGTCATGCACAAGGGCCGGCTCTATATCGAAGCGGGCTGCGGCGTGGTCGCCGATTCGGTGCCGGAACTCGAATGGGAAGAGACCATGAACAAGGGCCGCGCGATTTTCCGCGCGGTGGCGATGGCGCAGAACGGCCTGGTACCGGCGGCCTGAGGATCTTTCCCGGCTCCGTTCGCCTGTAGGTGCGAATTCATTCGCACATTCAATGGTGCGGCAGGCAATGCGCGCCGCCTGTCATCCTTCGATACTCTCCTCCACGCACAGCGCCTTGATGGCCTGCGCGCCGTCCTGCGCTTGCCTGACGCTCACCGCCTTGAAGCGGAACACTTCGCCGGGCCGGGCCTGCGCCAGCTTCCAGAACGCACAGCTCGGCACCGTGTAGGGATTGATGAAACCGCCCATGCTCGGGCCGTCGCTGACCAGGATGATGGGGGTCTGCCCGGCGAGATTGATGGCGCCCAGCGGATAGCCCTGGTCGAGGATGTTGGCCGGTTCCGAGCCGTGCTCGGGGAGCTTGTTGTAGGCCTTGGAGGTGAATGTCCACTGCGGGCCTTCGAGGCGGAAGCCGGTGCGATCGCTCTTGCTCGACACCTTCCAGTCGGTGGCGAGAAAACGCGCGTGACCGTCGGCGTCTATCCAGTCGTCGTTGGGGCCGGCCACAGCTTCGACGTCCCAGCGCTTGTCGCTGCGCATCGGCGGACGCGCGGCGTCCTTGACGCGGCGCCCGGCGCGGCCCTGGCCCGCCAATACCGCCACGTGTTGACCGGCCTTCAAGGCATAGCCATCGAGACCGCCGACGCCGGCCTTGTGAAAGGTCGAACGCGAGCCCAGCACGAAGGGCGCATCGATGCCGCCGGCGAAGGCGATATAGGCACGCGCGCCGCTCTTGGCGAACGACATGGCCAGCGTCTGGCCGCTGCGCACCGCGACGCTCTGCCACGGCGACACCGGCACATCGTCGAGCTTGGCCTGCATGTCGGCGCCGGTCAGCGCAATCACGCCGTCGCGCGTGAAGCGCAGCGTCGGCCCCATGAACTGGCATTCGAGCCCGGCATCGCCGAGCGCGTTGCCGACCAGCAGGTTGGCGAGGCGGAACGACCACGAGTCCATCGGTCCCGACGGCGGAAAGCCCTTGTTCCAATAGCCGATGCGGCCCGGCCAGTCCTGGATCGAGGTTTCCAGCCCCGCCTTGAGTACTTCGAACATCATGTCTCTCCGTCAGAACCGTGCGTCGAGGTCGAGACGCTTGACCCAGTTCTTGTAGTTGCGAACCGAGAAACGCTGGTACTCGACGATGTTGTACTTGTAACTGCCCTCCGCGACCTTGCGTTCGACCTCCAGGAATTCCTCCATGGAACACGGCACGAATTTCAGCCGATCGCCGGGCTTGAAGATGCACAGATCCCCTTCGAACTCGGCGAAGCGCCGTTCCCTGTCCCAGATCGGTACCGGCGTGCGCCCGAACAGCTGGTAGCCGCCAGGGCTCGCCACCGGGTAGATGGCGGTCGACATGCCGCCCATCGACAAGGTGCCCTGCGGTGTCCAGGTGCGTGGCGGGTTGTACTTGGGCGCGGTCAGGCGGCAGCGCGGGTCGAGCGGCATGAGGAAGGCGAGGCCCGGCCAAAAGCCGAGGCTGGCGGCCCAGTACTCGGTGCCGGAGTGCACGCGCACGAACTGCTGCACGTCGGCCAGACCATTGATGCGCGCCACGAACTCCGGGTCGTATTCCTTGGAGGGATTGATCTTGGCGCGGTAGTCGTCGATGCACTCGCGACTCCAGGGGTCGAGGTACAAAGTCGGGAAGTAGAACAGGCGGCTGTCCATCTCGATGTCGTCACTGCCGCCCAGCGATCCGATCAGGCGCTCGACTTCGCGCTTAAGATCGTCGTAGCCGATGATCTCCGGTTCGTAATGGATGAGCGTGGTGGCGAAGCATGGCGCGGTCTCGACCACGCCGGGAATGGTGCCGCCGGCCAGCGCCGTGGCAAGCCCCTGGCCCATGAAGTTCAGATCGAGATTCATCTCGTCACCGAACTCGATCAGCATGTAGCGATCGCCGCCCGGACTGAACTTCGGTTGTTCGTAAATCATGGCTGTCACCCTCGTGTGATGCTCGTCCTGGCTGCGCACCACGGCCGCACGTACGCGTGCGCCACAAGGGTGTCCATGGACATCGCATTCTTGCTTGGCCATCGACCGGAAGTCCAGGCGCCGGGCCGCCCCGCCCACGCCGGCTTCACAGCGGTGCGGCGCTGCTATACTGCGGCCTCGATAAACCACGCGTGCTCGCCCAGGCGCGCGCTTCGAGTCTCGAACCTATGCGCCGACAACTAGAACAACGCCTGGAGCGCATGCGCGCATCCGGCACCGACCGCCTGCTCGGCGGCGGCCGGAAGGGCCTGGAGAAAGAAAGCCTCAGGATTGCCGCCAACGGCGCCATTGCCCTGACGCCCCACCCCCGCGCCTGGGGCGCGGCGCTGACCCATCCGTGCATCACCACCGACTATTCCGAGGCGCTCGCGGAGTTCATCACGCCGGCCTTCACCGACAGTCGTGACACGGTGCGCTTCCTCGACGACATCCATCGCTTCGCCTACCAGCACATGCCCGACGACGAGGTGCTGTGGGCCGCCAGCATGCCCTGCGCGGTGGCCGACGACAGCGCCATTCCGCTCGCCGACTACGGCACATCGAACATCGGGCGCCTGAAACACCTGTACCGCGTCGGTCTCGATTACCGCTATGGGCGCCGCATGCAGGCCATCGCCGGCGTGCATTTCAATTATTCGCTGCCGGGCGAATTCTGGCCGTCCTTTCAAAGTGATGAAGAAGACCGCGGCGAGCTGCAGGATTTCATCAACTACCGCTACTTCGCGCTGATCCGCAATTTCAAGCGCTTCGGCTGGATGGTGCCGCTGTTGTTCGGCAATTCGCCGGCGGTGTGCAAGTCCTTCCTGGCCGGCCGCACCACGCGCTTCCACCAGATGCAGCGTGGCACTTTCTACCTGCCCTATGCCACCTCGCTGCGCATGAGTGACATCGGCTACAAGAACAAGAACCAGTCGGCGCTGCTGGTCTCGCATGACGACATCAAGAGCTACGTGTCGGATTTGCGGCGCGCGCTCAAGCTGCCCTATCCCGAATACGAGGCCATCGGCACGCGCGATGGCGACAAGATCATCCAGCTCACCACCAGCGTGCTGCAGATTGAAAACGAGTATTACAGCTACATCCGCCCCAAGCGCACCACGCTGCCCGGCGAGCGCCCCAGCGATGCACTGGAGAAGCGCGGCGTCGAATACGTGGAAGTGCGCGCGCTCGACGTGAACTGCATGGAGCCGACCGGCGTATCGCTGCAGCAGCTGTACTTCACCGAAGTGCTGGTGCTGTTCTGCCTGCTCGAAAGCAGCCCCAAGCTCACGGCCGAGGAACTGCATGAAATCGAGTACAACGAATTGACGGTGGCGCTGCGCGGCCGCACGCCCGGCCTGGAGCTGGTGCGCAACGGCGGCCGTGTGGGCTTGCGTGAATGGAGTCTCGAGATCTGCGCGCGCATGCAGCCGCTGGCCGCGCATCTGGATGCACATGCGGGCGCGACCTTCTACCAGGACGCCGTGGCCCGCCAGATCGAGGCCCTCAACGACATGACGCTGCTGCCGTCGGCGCGGGTGTTGGCGGCCCTGCACGAAACCCAGAGCGAGTTCCACAGCTATACCCGCGAACTGTCGCTCAGACATCGCGCCGACTTCCGCGCACGGCCGCCGAGCGCCGAGGTCACGCGTGAGTTCGACTCCCTCGCCGCCGCGTCCCACGCCGAACAGGCGCGCCTGGAAGCCGATCGCAGCGAGCCGTTCGCCGAGTTCATGGACAAGTACCTGCAGCACTGAGGCGGCGCCATCGGAACCCGCCATCGCGGCGACGCTCTCAGCGGTAATTCGAACGCGGAGCAAGGTCATGACGCGCAGAAGCATCCTCAAGCTCGGAGTAGGGAGCTTGGCAACGCTGTGCCTCGGCATCCGTCGTGCCAAAGCGGAGACACCGGCCGATGCGGCGGCGCTCGCCGCGCTACGACGCGCTTGGCCTAAACTCCGCGCCGCCGGCATCGCCGTGGTCGAGCCCACCCCCGCCCTGCAGCGCAGCCACGAACAATGGCGCGCCCTGTTACCGGCGGACGCCTATGCGGTGCTGTTCGAGGAAGATACCGAGCGCCCCTTCAGCAGCCCGCTCAACGATGAAAAACGCGATGGTCTGTACGTGTGTCGCGCCTGTGATCTGCCCTTGTTCAGCTCGGCCATGAAATTCGACAGCGGTACCGGCTGGCCGAGCTTCTTCACCGCCATCGAAACCCATCTCGCCACGCAGCGCGACTTCAAGCTCATCTGGCCGCGCACGGAATACCACTGCGCGAAATGCGGCGGCCACCAAGGGCATGTGTTTGACGACGGCCCCGCGCCGACCGGCCAACGCTGGTGCAATAACGGCGTGGCGCTGCGCTTCGTCGCGCTCGCGTCCTGAGCCCGCGCTGCTACAAGGACTCCAGCGAGAACAGCACCACGTTGGCATCGCGCTTGATGTACAGGCCGCCGCCGACATTATGGAAATACGGCGCGAGGCGACGCCGATACCAGGCCGCACTGCGCAGGTAGGCGTTGCCATCGGTCAAGGCCTGGTCGCAGTTGTGCTCCCAGTCTTCACGGGTCAGCACCCCGAACAACAGTGCTCGATGGCTCAGGGCCGCGAGCTTGTCGAGGGCGCGGCTGGCGGCCTTGTCATCCAGGTATTGCAGGACATCGTGACAGATGACGAGGTCGTAGCTGCGTTCGACCTGCAGCTCTTCGATGCTCACGCATCGCCAGCCGAAGCGCTCGCAGATGTATTCGCTGACGTCGCAGGCATCGATTTTGACGCCCTTGAAGGCGCGGCGCAGGCCCCGATGCAAAAGGCCGGCGCCGCAACCGATGTCCAGCACGCGCGCCACCGGGCACTCGAGCAATTGGAGATAGGCGCCGGCAAAAGCCGCCAGCCGGTCGAAGTAGGCCGGTTCCGCGATACGCGTGCCGCGATTGAAATAGAAGCGCTCGAAATAGGCGCGGTCAAAGGCATTGACGGTCAAAGTGCTTGCTCCGCTCGTACGGCGATCAGGGGTCAAGATTGGTGAACGTGCGCCGCTAAAGGTGACACGGGCGATTGGCGCTCCGGCGCTTGGGCGTCGCCCGATCCACAACGAATGCTTCCGCCCATCCCGTCATGGCCTGGCGCACGGAGAGAACGATGACTATACCGAGATTTCCCGGCCTGCTGTTCATGCTCGCCCTGGGCCAGGACGCGCTGGCGCTGCAGATGGGGCAGATTACCGGCGAGTCGACACGCGGCCAACCCTTGATGGCGCGCGTCGGTCTTTACGGCATGCCAGGTGCAGGCGAGCTCGGCGTCGAACTCCTGCCGGTTCACGGCTCATCGCGCGATGCGCTGTCGCGCTATGGATTGCAGGCGCGTGTCAGCGACGCTGCGGGTGCAGGACAGGCCATCGTCGTCACCAGCAGCCAGCCCATCGATCTCGAGGTGCTTGCGCTGCGCTTGCGCTTGCGTGACGGCAAGCAGTCCCTGGTGCGGCACTTCGAATTGACCATACCGGCACCGCTGGCGCGCGCGGAACGCGCCACGCCGACGCGACGTGCGACACGTGCGAAGGCCGCGACGACACAACCGGCGTCGCCCGCTACAAGCATCGTCACCGACGGCGAATATGGGCCCGTGCGTGCCGGCCAGACGCTGTGGGGCATCGTCAAGGAAACCGGGCTCGCCCATGGCGGCGACGGCCAGGCGCTCATGCGCGCCATCGTCGCGGCCAATCCTGCCGCCTTTGTCGGCGGAGACGCTGCGCGTTTACGCGTTGGTGCGAGGCTGCGCCTGCCGCGCGGCCAGGCAGCGACGCCCGCCGCGGTCGCTCCCGCAGCGCCCGCCGCACCGCAGGCGGTGGACGCCGAAACCGCCGCGCGCTTGGCGCGACTGGCGGAGAAATTCGAACAGATTCGCGCGCGCTACGCCGCGCAGCAGGCGCGCACCGCGGCGGCCGTGGTGCAGGCGCCGGCCAAACCCAACGCATCGAGCGGGTCGGCGCCAATCAAGGACGAGCAACAGGCTGCGGCTGCCGCGTCGACCGTGGTCGACGCCGTGCCCGTACCCGCGCCCGTTACGGCCGAGACAACCAAGGCCGGCGTCGCGGCGGCGGCGATCAAACCGCGCCCCGTGCCGGTGACGGCACCACCGGCGGTTACCGACGACAGCCCGCTCGACAGCCTGGCAACGATGGTCGATGGTCGCATCCTGGTCGGTATCGGGACCTTGCTGCTGCTGGTGGCATTGACGCTGGGCGCACTGCGCTTCGGGCGTCGCATGCGGGCGCGCCTGGCCGACGGTGGCGAGCGCAGCGCCGAGCGCGACATGTTGGCGGAAATCAGCCGCAAGATCGAAAAACGCGTGCAGCTCGAAGACGAAGTGAAGCGCATGATTGCCGGACGCATCGACGCTAACGCGGCCGCCTCGCAGGGCTTGTTGCGACCCGCCGACCTGCTGGCCGGCGTACGCGGCTCGCTGGAAGAAATCGAGACGCGCATCGCGCACGGCCAATACAATGAGGCCGAGGCGATGCTCGAACAGACCATCGTCGATGCGCCGAATAATTTCCGCGCCAAGCTGCGGCTGGCGGAGATCTATTACCTCAATGAACGGCACGAGGAGTTTGTCGACCTTGCCGAGGAAATCCACCGTCAACACCGCAGCGACATCGGAGACGAGAATTGGGCTCGACTGATGCGCATGGGCAAGGTGATCGCTCCCGATCGCCCGCCTTTCAGCGGCCCGGTCGCGGTCGAGGCGGGGCGTCGCGCGCACTAAGCGCCAGCTTCCCTGGCGCCTGGCCGCCGGTGTCGACATCGCATGTCGGCCTGCTGGCACTTCTGGTCGTCGCCTTGCTCAGCGCCTGTTCTCGTCCCGCCGATCCGCGCCAGGTCGCCAGCGAGTTCTGGCAAGCGCAACAGCGCGGCGATGCGGATCGCGTCCATCACCTCGTACGTGAAAGCGACGCCGCCAAGCTCGACAGCGGCTTGACGGTGTTGCCGATCCGCGCCTTCGAACTGGGTGGGCTCAGGATCGACGGCGATCGCGCCGAGCTCGACACGCGGGTCACACTCGCCGGCGACGACGCGCTGCATGTCGATGTCGTGACAGTGTTGATACGCGAGCACGATGCTTGGCGCGTTGATTACCCGGACACCGTGCGCGACATCACCACCGACAGCCGCCTGGCCAAGCTCATCACGCGCGTGCAAGAACTGACCACGCGTTTCGGCGCGGGCGTCAACCAATCACTGGAAGAATTGAAGCGAGCCTTGCCCAAGCTCGAAAGCGAACTGTCCACCATCGAGAAGGATATTCGCGGCCAGGTGCCGGAATTGCGCAGGCGGCTCGACGAGCTGTTGCGCGACCCGCCGCAGGCACGGCCGACACCGCCTGCCAGCCCCGACCGCAGGGCAATCTGAGCGGGCGTCAGGGCCGGGCTTGCAGCGTGGCCAGGCTGGCGCGCGCTTCGCTGTGGCCCTGGGCGGCGGCAAGCTTGTACAGGCGCGTTGCCTCGGCGAGGTCGCGTTTGACGCCACTGCCGGCGCGATACATGTTGCCGAGACTGTATTGCGCGGCGGCACTACCGTTGTCAGCCGCCTGCTTGACGAGGGCAAGGCCTTCGTTCTCGTCCGCTTTCACACCGCGACCGCTGCGGATCATCTGGCCGAGATTGAACTGCGCGTCGGCATAACCTTGCGCGGCGGCGGCGCGATACCACTTCAATGCCAGCGCATCGTCGCGACGTGCACTTTCACCGAGAGCATAGGACACGCCGAGGCTGTACTGGGCAACGGCGCTGCCCTGTTCCGCGGCGCGCTGGTACCAGTGCAGGGCTTGCCCATCGTCCTGTGCCACGCCGTCGCCGAACGCGTAGGCAACGGCAAGGTTGTACTGCGCGTCGCGATTGCCCTGGGCGGCAGCCTTGAGGTACCACTCCACCGCCTTGGCCTTGTCCGCCCGCACGCCTTCGCCGCGATAGGTCATGTAGCCGATGTGGGCTTGCGCCTCGGCGTTGCCGGCTTCAGCCAATTGCGTGAAGAGCGTCGCGGCGCGCGGCAAGTCCTGCGCGTCCAACGCGGCGCGCGCCTCACCGAGGGTTGCGGCCGGGCCGGGCGCGGCGGACGGCGCATTGCTCGCGGCGGCGTCCTCTTCTTCGGCGGCGGCGTCGGCCATCATGCCGGTATGGGCGCCCCGCGCCGGGTGCCGTTCCTGGCGTTCGAAGGCCTCGTCATGGCGCGATTCGGTGCCTGCCTTGGCGGCCGGCGCATCTTCCTTGAGCGGCAGCGAAGCGGATGACGACTGGCGCGCTTCGCCTGCCGCCGGGCGCACGAGCTCGGGCATGGGCATGCCGGCGGCGCTGTAGACCGCCTTCAACTTGGCGGCGGCCTTGTCATGCCCGGCCTGGGCCGCGTCGCGTAGCAGCGTGATGGCCATCGCCTCGTCAGCCTGCACGCCCTCGCCCTTGAGGTAATGCAGGGCCAACTCATATTTGGCCTGCGAGTGGCCGGCGCGCGCGGCGCGCTCCAGCCATTGCACGCCAACCGCGGCATCAACCGCCACGCCCTGGCCCAGCAGGTAGCGCTGCGCGCTGCTGTAGGCCGCCGCGCCTTCTTCGGTGTTCTCCACGGTATCCACATCATCGGCGGCGCTGGACGGCGTGTAGCCCTCCTGCCCCGCTTCGTCGGCACGGCCGGGCGCCGGGTGCGACAGCGTCACCACGGTCGACGGCGGCGCGGCACTGCCCTCCATGCGCACTTCGATGCCGGCCTTGCGCGCCATGTCGAGCGCACGCAGTTCATCGAGGGATGGCGCGGCGGCGGCGTTCTGCTCCGGCGCGACGGGAGCTTGCACCGGGGGCGACACGGCCCGACCCGCGGTGGCGGGCGCTGGCGGCGCCGACGGCACGGCAGGCGGACGACGCGTGATGTCGCGCGCCACCGCGCCGGCAACGGGCGGATTGGCGCTGGTACTCATGCCCGCCGCCAGTGCCTCGGCCTTGAGCGCCGGAACGGGTGCGACGGCCGGCTCGGCGCGCAGGCGCGCGGCCTCTTCGGCCACCGGGCTGTCGGGGGGAGGGTCACTCGGCGGGGCAGGCGTGATGCCCGACGCGCGGTACAGTTCGGCGAGGTTGCGCTTGGCGCCCTCGTGGCCCTGCGCGGCGGCCTTACGGTAGTAAGTGAGCGCCCAGGCCTCGTCGGCCTTCACGCCATCACCCAGGAGATACATGCTGCCGAGCGCGAATTGCGCTTCGGCGTCTCCCAGGTCGGCCGCGCGGGTATAGAGTTCGAGCGCCTTGGCGGGATCGTGGGGAAACGCCTGGCCGTGCTGGTAGAGCGAAGCCAGCAAGCCGAGGGCACGCGGGTCATCCTTGGCCGCGGCGGCCTGCAAGGCCGGCACCGCGGCCGAGTAGTCGCCCTTGGCCACGGCATCGCGCAATTGCTCGAAATCGTCGGCGATGACCGCCGCACTCAGAAACGCCAGCGCGGCGCAGTAAATGCGTGCCAGACGCATCGATATCCTCCGGATGCAGTGTGTCGCCACCCGGGAACGATCGCGTGGGCGATCGGGGGGCGTCTGCGTGGTTGAGAGCGAGCGGCATTATAGGGAGCGCCCGTCGCCTAGGCCATCACTCCTGACCGCCGGCCGTCATACCGCGGTAAAGCAGCGTGCGTAGATTCGCGCCTCGAACAAACCGGAGTGCGAGCCCATGCGCGACGCGCGGAAAGTCCAACGGCAGCCATACTCAACTTGCGGCGACGCGCCGACCGACTGGCGTTCGCTGGTCGAGCAGATCGCGGAGCTGGAAGACATCCTCATGGAATGCGGCGCGGCACTGGATCGCGGCGCCGACCTGGGCCGCGCCCGCTTGCATCGACTGCTGCGGGACAAACGTCGCCAGTTGCGCGGTATCGACGTTGCCGTGCAGGCGCCCGGCGTCTAGCTGAGCCGGGTCGCGACCTGCAGGCGCTTGGGGCGTACGCCCTGCACGACGATGTTCTTGCCGGTCGCCGCGATGTGGTTCTGGTCTTCCATGTCCTTCAAGACCTTGCCGACCATTTCGCGCGAACAGCCCACCAGTCGTGAGAGTTCCTGGCGCGTCACGCGCACCTGCATGCCGTTGGGATGGGTCATGGCGTCGGGCTGTTCACACAGGTCCAACAGGGTGCGCGCGACCCGCCCGTAAACGTCCATGAAGGCCAGGTCGCCGAGTTTGCGGTTGGTATTGCGCAGCCGCCGCGCCAACTGCGAGGTCATGGCGATGATCAGATCGGGATAGATCTCGGTCAGCGCCTTCAGCTTCTTGTACCCGATCTGGGCAATTTCACATTCGCTGCGCGCACGCACGAGCGCGGTGCGATTGGCGTCCTCGTTGAAAAGCCCGATCTCGCCGAAGAATTCCCCGGGATTGAGATAGGCGAGCACGATTTCGTGCCCCTTGTCGTCTTCCAGCAGCACGGTCACCGAACCGCGGATGATGAAATACAGTTCGCCTGCCGGGTCGCCCTGGCGAATGATGGCAGCCTTGGCCGAAAACACTCGGCGATGGCAATGGGCCAGCAGCTTGTCGACCGATTGCGCGACGCTGGTGCTCAGCAAAGACATGCTCGCATACTCCTCGAAACGCCTCGTGTTCTTGAAGTCGATGCGCGCATCGACCGCGGATTCAAGCCAGCCGTCGACATCATTGTCGTCAATCGGTCATCCAACGACTGCTGTCGAACGAGTAATGGAGCTTGCGCGTCGACGTGGTCGCGACCCACTCGCCATTCTGCTGTTCGTAGACCTGGAACAGGCGCAGCAGCTTGCCATCCTTGACGGCTACTTCGTCGTCACCGCGATAGCCCTGCTTTTGCTGGTCGTCGAGCTCGGCGAGCTTGACCGGTTGCAACAGGTCGTCCTTCCACGAATAGACCTTGACCACGGTGACGTGGGTGGCCGCCTCGGTGTAGGTGACCACCACCTCGAAGGCGCCGTCGCGGTTGAGGTCGGCGACGAAGCTCTTGGACAGCACGCCGTTGTAGGGCGCACTCAGGCGTGCGAGCAGCAGTTCTTCGTTACGCACCGTGATCTGGTATTCGGCGGCGGACAGGGTGGAATCCGGGTCGGGCGCGACCGTCACGGTGTAGGCGCCGAACACGGCGGAGGTAGGCGTCGGCTCGGGCGCCGCGAGCGCGACGGCCGACGCGAGCAGGGCGACAGCGAGTACAAATGAACGCAGCATGGCTTCCGGCCGCCCCACGAATTGGAATTGGTTAGGGCGGCTATTCTACGTCGGTGCTCGCGGTGCGCTAGCGGTGATATGACCGCCGTCCGGCGTCGCGCGGCTCGCCTGAATTTGCTTGACATTCCAAAGGGCGCCGCTATATTTCTGGCACTACTCGCAGGAGAGTGCTAATAGCGCTTCTCTAAAATTAGTAAAATCAAACAGTTAAATGCCTGAGGAGAATAATACCCATGAAGATTCGGCCCTTACACGATCGAGTCATCGTCAAGCGCGTGGAAGAAGAAAAGACTTCCGCCGGTGGCATCGTCATTCCGGACTCCGCTGCTGAAAAGCCGGTCAAGGGCGAAATCATCGCGGTCGGCAACGGCAAGGTTCTCGACAACGGCGAAGTCCGCAAGCTCGACGTCAAAGTCGGCGACAAGATCCTGTTCGGCAAGTACTCCGGCACCGAAGTGAAGGTGGACGGCGCCGACCTGCTGGTCATGCGCGAAGACGACATCATGGCCGTGTTCGACGCCTAAGCGTCCCGGCACCAAGAAATTTGAAGAGGTCAATGAACAATGGCTGCTAAAGAAGTACGTTTTTCCGATGACGCCCGCCAGCGCATGGCTGTCGGCGTCAACATTCTCGCCAACGCCGTCAAGCAGACGCTGGGCCCGAAGGGTCGCAACGTCGTGCTCGAGAAGAGCTTCGGCGCACCGACCGTGACCAAGGACGGCGTTTCCGTCGCCAAGGAAATCGAACTGGCTGACAAGTTCGAGAACATGGGCGCCCAGATGGTGAAGGAAGTCGCGTCCAAGACTTCCGATGTCGCCGGCGACGGCACCACCACCGCGACCGTGCTGGCCCAGGCCATCGTCCGCGAAGGCTTGAAGTCCGTCACCGCCGGCATCAACCCGATGGATCTGAAGCGCGGCATCGACAAGGCCGTTACGGCCGCCGTCGAAGAGCTGAAGAAGATCTCGCGTCCCTGCACCGACAGCAAGGCCATCTCGCAGGTCGGCACCATCTCGGCCAACTCCGACACCGCGGTCGGCGAAATCATCGCCGAAGCGATGGACAAGGTCGGCAAGGAAGGCGTCATCACCGTTGAAGAAGGTTCGGGTCTCGAGAACGAGCTGGACATCGTCGAAGGCATGCAGTTTGACCGCGGCTACCTGTCGCCCTACTTCATCAACAACCAGGAAACGATGAACGTCGACCTGGAAGAGCCGTTGATCCTCCTGCACGACAAGAAGATCTCGAACATCCGCGACATGCTGCCGATCCTGGAAGGCGTGGCCAAGTCCGGCCGTGCGCTGCTGATCATCGCGGAAGACGTCGAAGGCGAAGCGCTGGCGACCCTGGTCGTCAACAACATGCGCGGCATCGTCAAGGTTGCAGCCGTCAAGGCACCGGGCTTCGGCGATCGTCGCAAGGCGATGCTGGAAGACATCGCGATCCTGACCGGCGGCACCGTGATTTCCGACGAAGTCGGCCTGTCGCTCGAGAAGGCCGGTCTGCATGACCTCGGCAGTGCGAAGCGCATCCAGATCACCAAGGAAAACACCACCATCATCGATGGCGCCGGTGACCAGAAGGCGATCGAAGGCCGCGTCAACCAGATCCGCACCCAGATCGAAGAGACCAGCTCCGATTACGATCGCGAGAAGCTGCAGGAGCGTGTTGCGAAACTCGCCGGCGGCGTGGCCGTGATCAAGGTCGGTGCCGCGACCGAAGTCGAAATGAAGGAAAAGAAGGCTCGCGTCGAAGACGCGCTGCATTCGACCCGCGCGGCGGTTGAAGAAGGCGTGGTGCCCGGCGGCGGTGTTGCCCTGCTCCGCGTGCAGGCCCAGGCACGGGCCGTCAAGGTCGACAACGACGATCAGCGTATCGGCGTCAACATCCTGGTGCGCGCGCTCGAAGAGCCGATCCGCCAGATCGTTGCCAATGCCGGCGAAGAACCGTCGGTCGTGGTGGCGAAGGTTGCCGATGGCAAGGGTAACTACGGTTACAACGCCCAGACCGGCGAATTCGGCGACATGATCGAAATGGGCATCCTGGACCCGGCCAAGGTCGCACGCTCCGCGCTGCAGAACGCCGCGTCCGTCTCCTCCCTGATCCTGACCACCGAGTGCATGGTGGCCGAAGCTCCGAAGAAGGACGGCGGCGCCGGTCCTGACATGAGCGGCATGGGTGGCATGGGCGGTATGGGTGGCATGGGCGGCATGATGTAAATCAGCCTCCAGCCCTCACCGGCTCGAGAGAACCCCGCCTTGTGCGGGGTTCTTTTTTTGTAGCCGAGCATTCGTGCTTTTCGCTTCGTTCCCTGCGTCGAATCCCCCCGGCCGTACTATCGAACGTCCCGCCTGGCGTCCGCGTGCCACGCACCATGTGGCGGCAATTATTGCAATCCGTCTCCAATCCGGTGCCTTTCTGTTAGCAGCCCCGGCGCGGAGTGCTGCACAGGTTTTTCAAATCATCGAGATAGCCGAAAGCCGCGCGTGGGCTTTTCACGGCATGAATCTTGGATTATTCATTTTGCCCGGCGCGTGAGGAATCTTGGCCTGGCGCCGATAAAAGTCGAGAGATTGATCATTCACGAGCGGAGGAGTCGCATGACCACCGTCGATTTGAGTCTGATCCATACCGTGACTGTGCGTGAGCATTTCAGCGCAGCGTTACAGTCGGCGGCGCGCAACCAGGACGTGGCGTTGCGCGACAACACGTCCACCTACCTCGTCAACCTGCTGACAGATTACTGCGAAGCGTCCGCTCTCGCGGCCGTCACCGATTCGAATCAGCAAATCAAACCGCTCGCCACGCTCTACGGCGAGGCACTAGAAGCCCCCACCAGCGAACACCGTCGCCGCACCCTGCAGAAGCTGGGCGATCTGGCCCTGTTCATCGCCGGCATCTTCAGCGACAGCCTGAACCGCAAACTGGTGGATGTCGATTACTACATCGGCATGGGAGAGGCTGCTTACTGCTGCGTATACGACTCCTTGCAAGTCGACGCGCGGGCGCGATCGGCGAGCGGGGTATTCGCCGAATTGAGCAGCAAGTTCCCGTTATTGGTCGACCTGTTGACAGAAATCAGCGAAATGAGCGGACTGAAATCCCGCAGCGACCTGCTACGTACCTATGAACTGTGGCAGAAGACCGGCAGTGAACGTGCCAGGAAGCAGTTGCGCCGCGCCGGTATCGTGCCGTTCGTTGGCCGTGTCGGCATCTCGCACTGACGGGAACCGCGGCGATGCTGCTGACCACGCTGCAAGAGCACCTGACGTGTCTGTACGAAGCGCCGATTGAACAGCGCGTTGCCGACTACCTCGTCACCGACGCGCGACTCGCCGAGTCACTCGAGTCGGGGGAACAGGCGCACACCAACAGCGAAAGGCTGCTGGTGCGTGAATGTGAAGACACGCTCGACATCAGCCTCTACATCGACGCGCAGGTGCTGGACAGCCTGTCGGCCTGCGACCCTTACGCCTGTCTCGACGAGCGCAACCTCAACGAATTCCTGATCGCGCTCGAAGGTGTCAGCCATTTCCACTACCTGGTGTGGAACGCTGTGCATGCGCGCCAGGTAACCCAGCTCGAAATGGAATTACAGGCGGAGGTCGACAAGTACGTCACCGCCACCTTGTTGTTACGGCAACAAGGCGTCATCGACGACAGCGAGGAATTTCATGAGCAGTTCTTCGCCGCGGTGAGCTACGCCGCCGATCATCATTGCCCGCTCGGGCAACGCTATCGCGCCGCCAATCACTACGCCGGCAAGTATTGTCGTAAATTGAATCGTCGCTACCCGGCCCAGCATCAGCAGCCGATGTTCATCAAGGAACTGCGCCGCTTCTACCGGCTGTCGCAAAATGAAAAAATCCGCTCCATCGACAAGGCACTCAATTGAAAGGAAGCATCAATCGCCGATTTTCTTGTGCAGATGGGGCATGGAGCTCGCGTCGCCGGCCTTCATGTAGCGTTTTTCCGAGCCGGTCGCGGTCACGTTCTCATAAACACCCTTGTCGCGCTTGACCAGCTTGGTGAAGCCCTGGTTCTTCAAGGTCGAATTGCCGACCGGGATGGAGATGCCCTGCACGCCGAGCTTCTTGCGCACCGGCGCTTCGAAATCCGTGTCGCCCATCGGCACCTGCGCGGCGAAGCATAGTTCGCCCCAATTACGGATCACGACCTGCATGCCGTGACGCACGGTCACCACCTGGCCGTTCTCTTCGCACACGTATTCATATACCGGCATGTCGCAACCTCCGAACGTGAAGATGCCTGGGCGCCGCAGCGCGTTCGGCATCGAATCCTTTCACCATCGGCCTTGGTGGAGAAAGTCGGCGACGGCCTTGCGCTCGCGTTGCGCCGCGGACTTCTCTTCCACGCCCGCTGGCAGGCGGGCGGCATCGCCGAGATAGCCGAGCGCCATCACGGCGACCGCGTCGACGTCATCGGGCAAGGCCAGCGCACGATGCGCGATGTCCGCATCGAAACCGGCCATCTGGTGCACGAACAAGCCTTGGTGAGTCGCCTCGCCGAGCAGGTTGCCGACCGCCAAGCCGAGATCATAGTGCGCCCAGCGATTGGGTTTGCCGTTGTGCGAAAAGTTCTTGCGCACGCAGTTCAACACCAGCACCGGCGCGGTGGCCGCCCACGCCTGGTTGGCGGGCATGAGAGAACCCAACAAGGCCTCGTGTTGCGCGTCGACGCCCTGGCGGGTCACCACGAAACTCCACGGCTGGTCGTTGTAGCAGGACGGCGCCCAGCGCGCGGCTTCGAACAAGGTCTGCAATTTCTCGGCTTCGATGGGTCGCGACGCGAAGGCGCGTGGACTCCAGCGTTGGCTGAGGACCTCGAGTATGGCGGACATCGGTAACTCCTTGGCTGGCGACGTGCTTGCGTCGCCCTTCATCGCTTGTCGTTGAGCAGGGCGCCGACCGCGGCGTAGGTCGCGACGCAGTACGGCACGCAGTAAGTGAGGCCTATCTTGGCAAGGTCGAGGTACGTCAAGCTGCCCGCGATGATGCGGTCACCGTAGTTGATGGCAACCAGGATGCTGCCGACCACCGCCGCCACGCGCAGCGCGCGGCGCACCGTGGCCGGCGCCAACGCGATGGCGCGCCAGGATGCGGCTTGCGCGAGGCGGTGCATGAAGTCCCGCGACTTCGCCGCGTTCAGTGTTGGGAACGCTCGAGCAGTCGCTCGTTACCCGGCTTGCGTTTGCTCGGGCCGCTGAAGATCGCGCCCAGGGCGCCGAAGAAGGTATCGTCCGATTTCGCCCTCGCGGCCGGCGCGGGGGCCTGGCTGGCCACCGGCGCGGCGGCGACCGCGGGCGCGGGAGCAGGCATTGCGGTCGTTGTCGGGCTGCCGCCGTTCTGCGCCAGGCAGGACTTCCTGGCGGTCTCGCGCACCAACGCGATTTCCTGCTCGCTCATCGGCGCCTTCGCGCTGGCTTTCATCTCGGCAACCATGGCCGCCGCGTGCACGTCGCATCCGGTAGCGGTCTCGGCCAGAACGGCGTGGGTCGCAGGCAGCAAGGCTGCGACCATGATGAGCCGCGCGCAGCCGCGGCGTGTCGTTGTGTAGTGGATCACCGGCGAACCTCTTGATTACTTCAGCACCACATTTGGGCACAATGCCGCCCATGTCCGAGCGACGCTGTCCAAGGCACCGGCCCCAGGTGCGTCATGCCACGATCAGCGTGGCAATCTTAACCGCGTTCAGCCGAGGACAATACCAGCACGCCGGCACGCTGCGCGGACCATGATCGAAGTTCGCGGGCTCAGCTACGAATATCCCGGGCTGCGTGCGCTGTGGGACGTCAGCTTCCAAATCGCGCGTGGCACCATCACCGCCTTGGTCGGCCCCAACGGCGCGGGCAAGACCACGCTGCTGCGCTGCCTGGCCGGCATGGAACGTCCGCTCAGCGGCTCGATTCGGGTCAATGACATCGACGTCGTCGAGGAGCCGCGCCGCAGTCATCGCCATCTCGGCTACCTGTCGGACTTCTTCGGGCTGTACGACCGACTCACGGTACGCCAGTGCCTGCGCTACGTCGGCGCCGCCAACGGTCTCGCGGCGCGCGACCTCGAGCACACGGTCGAAGACACGGCGGCCGAGCTCGGTCTCCATGATCGACTCGAACAGCCGACCGGCGAGTTGTCGCGCGGCCTGCGCCAACGGGTGGCAATAGCCCAGGCCATCATCCACGGGCCGACGGTGGTGCTGCTCGACGAACCGGCTTCCGGCCTCGACCCCGAGGCCCGCTACGCGCTCGGAGAATTGTTCGTCACCCTGCGCCGCCGCGGCATGACCTTGCTGGTGTCGTCGCACATCCTGGCGGAACTCGAAGCTTATTCGACGCACATGCTGATCCTGCGCGGCGGGCAACTGGTCGAACATCGAGCCCTCGCGCAATCGCTCGCGATCGCCACCCCCATGGAGCTGCGCACACTCGACGATGCTTCGGCCTTGAGCGCCTTTCTTGCCGGCCACGCGGCGGTCAGCGATGTCTCGGTCGACGGCCACACCGTGCGCTTCGCCATGCAGGGCGATGAAGAACAACGCGCGGCGCTGCTCGCGGCGCTGCTTGCCACCGGCGCACGGGTCAGCCATTTCGCCGCCGTCGCCGAAGACCTGCAGCAGTCCTACATCAACTCCCTGGCGCGCGGCCCGCGGGCATGACGAATCCCGAACTGTTGCGCAACCTGTGGCTCGAGGTGACGCCGCACAAACTGCTGCTGATCCCGGCCGTGGTGTTCGCGGCGGCGGCGCTGGTACACGCCACCGACCCGACCGGCGTCGGCCTCAACAAGCTGGCCATGACCGCCTTCCTGGTGACGACCATGGTGTGGGGCTCACGCCAGGCCGCCAACAGCGTGCTCGACGAGGCGCGCGCACGCACCTGGGACATCCAACGCATGTGCGCGCTTTCACCTTGGCTCATGACCTGGGGCAAGCTGCTCGGCGCCACGGCGATGTCCTGGTACGCGGGCCTGTGTTGCCTGCTGGTGTTCATTGGCAGCAGCAGCGGCGGCGATGCGCGCAACGGCGTGGTGGTGACTGTCCTGGTGATCGCGGTGGCGATACTTGCGCAAGGCTTGTCACTGATTGGCGCGCTGGTCGGACTGCATCGCGGCAGCGGTCTGCAATCGCGCTTCGCCAACCTGCTGGTGGTCGGGCTGTTGGTATTTCTGCTGCCCAACGTCATGAACCTCATCGATCCCGAGGCCACGCTGCTGTGGTTCGAAACGCCCATCAAGCGCCTGCCCTTCGCCACGGTGTCGGCCGTGCTGTTCGCGGCGTGGGCGGTATGGGGCGCGACCCGCGCCATGAGCATGGAGCTCAAGATCGCGACCCGTCCGGACGCGTGGCTGGCGTTCACCGTCTTCGCGGGCGTCTATGCTTGCGGCTTTGCCGGCATCGCGCCCGAGCCCTCGCTGGCCTTGTTGCGCTGTCTGTGCGCGACACTGTGCGTGACGGCCGTGGTACAGAGCTACGTCGCGGCGTTCGCCTATCCGAGCGACTTCATCCAGATGCGGCGCGCCGAGCGCGCCATCGTCGCGCGGCAGTATTGCCGCGCTCTCCAGGAGCTGCCCTTGTGGCCGGTATCGGCGGTGTTCGCCCTGGCCCTGGGCCTGCTGGCGGCGATGATCGGCGCGGCGCCCGAACTCACCAATCAGCGCCTCGACAATCTCGGCCCGGTGGCGCTGGCCGGCGCCTTGATGATGCTGCGCGATGTGCTGCTTCTGAGCTATTTCGGCATGCGCCTGCGTGGCGGCCGGCCGGAAGCCACGGCCCTCATCTACATTGCCATCGTGGACGGCCTGCTGCCGGCCCTGCTGCCGCAAGTCGGTCTCGCGTCCTTGGTGCCACTGTTCCTGCCGCCGTTCTTCCGTGCACCGCTGGTGGCCATCGCCATCCTTGCACTGCACTGCGCGGTGGTGGGGTTCCTGGCGCTGCGCGCCTACCGCGGCCTGCAGGCAAGGCTCAATGAAACACCTGCTGGATGATGCGGAAGCCGGCAATATAGGTGCCGCTGGCAGCGCCCAGCGAACTGAGGAAGAACACCAGGAAGGTGCGCGCCACGCGGTTGTGTCGCCAGCCTGATACGGTGGCGGTGTCCTTGCGCAGCTTGCGAAAATCAGCCACGGTGGGTTTGCGGATCCAGGCCTCGACCGGCGCCGTCACCATGCCGATGCCGATGGCCGGATGCAGCGTGGTGAGCGGCGCGCCGAGAAAGGCGCTGATGATGGTCAGCACATGGCCCCCCGCCACCAGCGCGCCCAGCGCGGCGAGGCCGCCGGTGATGCAGATCCATTGCAGGACCAACGACCAGCCGAGCGCCGGGCTGCGCATGAATCCCACCACGAAGCCCGCCGCGAACAGCAGCACCAGCAGCGTGGGGATGTGTTTCACCCAGCTCGCGCCCGCTGGCACCGTGTCCAGCGCCGCGAGCCGCGTCGCGCGTTCGCTCATGCCTTGTTCGAGGTAGCGCCGTATGCCTTTCAAGTGGCCGGCGCCAACCACCGCCAGCACGCGTCGGGCGCCGCTGTCGGCAATGTCGAGCAGGTGCGCGGCCATGTATTGATCGCGCTCGTCTATCAGCGGTTGGTAGATCTGGTGGGCGCTGTCAGCGAACTGCGCGAAGGTGCTTTCCAGCAGGTCGCCTTCCTTGAGCGCTTCGATTTCCTCCTCGGGGATCTCGTCGTCGACGACGATGCTGGCGAACAACCCCGAGAACAGGTACATGCGCTTGTACCACGGGACGTTGCGATAGATACGGCGCAGCGTGGTGCCGATATCGCGATCGATGAGATGCAGCTTGAGGTCGCGCCCGCGCGCGCCGTCGATTGCAGCGCGCATTTCGGCGCCGGGCTCGATGCCAAACTGTTCGGCGATGCGCTGCTGGAAAGCGGACATCGCCAGCATGGCGGTGATCATCGGCACCTTGCCGCCACGAATCACTTCGAACAAATCCATGCGTTCGAGCGTGTCGGGGTCGACCATGCCGCGATGGCGGTTGGCGCACAGCTCGATGGCGATTTCATCGTAGTGACCGCTGTCGATTTCGCGCGCGACGGCCTCGGCGCTGGCGCGCGACACGTGCGCGGTGCCGAGCAGGCGCACGGTGCAAGCGCCGATCTCGATATCCACATGCGGCTGGACCGCGTCCTCTGAACTCATATTTCCGGTGCTCCGACCGCGGCCACGGCAAATCCGTTACGCAACCAGTTGCGGCCGAGCAGGAGCATGTCGCCGGCGTTGCTGCGGTCATTGAGATTGGTCAACACGCGGTAACTGTTGCCGCGAAACTTAACGGTGAGATAAACGTGGTAGCGCACTTCGCGACAATCGGCGCTGCGTATGCCGCGCACCTGGGCAATCTTCGCGACCAGTGGATGGCGCTCGCCACGCTCGTTGATCAACACGAAACTGATCATCTTGCCGGTATCCCGGCCCGACGGCGGCCCATCGCTGTCCAGCACTTTGAGTTCATGAGCGTTGATGGACGACACCACCGCACCGGTATCGAGCCGCGCCTGGAACACCTGGCCCGATTCATCGATGGTGACCGGCACCACCGCCGGCAGGGTATCGCGATTGGCGTGGTAGTGGCCGACGGCGAATCCGCCCGCCGCGCCCAGCGCCACGCACAGCAGCGCGCCCGCCAGGGCCCTGGTCAGCGACTGCGCCATGCACCGGCACTCACGAATCTGCACATGCCCGCAATTGTAAGCGCGTTCCGCGCGCCGTCGCGACGCGCCAGGTTCAGTAATGATTCACCGCCGCGCGCCTAGCCTGCGGCAACGCACACGGGAGGACCGCTCATGCGTAGATTCACATTGTTCATCGTCAGCGCCGCACTCGGCGCCGCTCCGTGCGGAGCTGCGTGGGCCTACAACGGCGGCATCGATCCTGGCACCAGTCCCGACTTCGGCCGCACGCCACTGCCGGTCATGATGCAACTCGATGCCGCCCCTGGCGGCGCCCCGGACGCCCCCGCCATTGTCGGCCGCGACCTCGCCACGCCCACGCAGCAACATGCGCGGCCGCGTGTGCGTCGCGCCGAGGGCGACGCGTTCCAGCGCTATTTCGACCGCCACTTCCGCGCCCATCTGGCACTCGACGCGGCGGCCATGCGCGAAACCGAAGTCGAGTAAGGCGCGCGCCCCAAGGCGCGCGAGCGCTGATTCCCAAGAGCGCCGGCAAAGTCAAGGCGGTGCGCGAGCACGCGCCTTGACTTAGAATCCGGCGCGGCCCGCGCGCTCCTCGCCCGGCGCGCAAACAAGAAAGCTTCAGCTTGAACAAGCTCAATCAGAGACAACGAGAGGCCGTGCGCCACATCGACGGCCCGCTGCTGGTGTTGGCCGGCGCCGGCAGCGGCAAGACCCGCGTCATCGCGCACAAGATTGAATATCTCATCAAGCAGCGCGAGGTGCCGCCAGAGCGCATCGCGGCGATCACGTTCACCAACAAGGCCGCGCGCGAGATGCGCGAACGGGTGAGCACCCTCTTGCCGCGCAAGGCCAAGGGCCCGTGGATCTCCACGTTTCACACGCTGGGCCTGCGCATCATGCGCGCGGAATGCAAGTCGCTCGGCTATCGCCCCGGCTTTTCCATTTTGGACTCCGGCGATTGCGCCAATCTGCTGGCCGATCTCATGCGCCGCGATCAGCCCGGCAGCGACATTTCCGTCTACGAGATCCAGAACCACATTTCCGGCTGGAAATACGCGCTCATTCCCCCCGATAAAGTGGTGAACAGCGACTTCACGCCGGCGCAGAAGCTCGCCCTGCGTTGCTATGGCCCCTATTGCGAGGCCTTGCGCGCCTTCAACGCGGTCGACTTCGATGACCTCATCATCGCGCCGGTCGGGCTGCTGCAGAGCGATGCGTCCGTGCTCGAACGCTGGCGCGGTCAAATCGACTACCTGCTGGTTGACGAATACCAGGACACCAACCTCTCGCAGTACGAACTGGTGCGCCTGCTGGCCGGCGGACACGAGCGACTGACGGTGGTGGGCGACGATGATCAGTCGATCTACGCGTGGCGCGGCGCGCGGCCCGAGAACATGGTGCAGCTCGCCAGCGACTTTCCCGCGCTCAAGGTCGTCAAGCTCGAACAGAACTACCGCTGCAGCGGCATCATCCTCAAGGCCGCCAACAGCCTCATCGCCAACAACCCGCACATCTATCCGAAGACGCTGTGGTGCGATCACGGTTTCGGCGACAAGATACGCGTCGTCAGTCGCGCCAGCGAACACGACGAGGTGGAATGGCTGGCCAATGACATCCTGCACCGCCGCCTGGTGCACTCGCTGCGCTATGGGGACTTCGCCGTGCTCATGCGCAGCAATCACCAGGCGCGCCTGTTCGAACACGCGTTTCGCGAGCGCGCCATTCCCTACGTGGTGTCGGGCGGCCGGTCCTTTTTCGATTTCACCGAGATCAAGGACTGCGTGTGCTACCTGCGCCTGCTGGCCAACCCCAGCGACAACAACGCCCTGTTACGCGTCATCAACACGCCGCGTCGTGCCATCGGTCCGGCCACGGTCAAGATTCTTGTGGAGGTGGCGGCCAACGGCAACGGCACGCTCGCGGACGCCGCGCTGGACGCCGAGTTCGCCACGCGCGTGTCGCCGCAGACCTTGAAGCGCACGCGCGCCTTCATCGAATGGCTCAACGAGTTTCAACGTCTGCACGGCGAGAGCGCGCCGCCCGACGCCTTCGCGCAGTTGTTGGCGGATGTCGGCTATGACGACTGGCTGGAGCAGACCGCCGAGACACCGACCGATGCCGAGCGCAAGCGCAACAACGTCGCCGAGCTCGCCAAGTGGATAAAGCGCATCCACGAGGCGGAGGAGTCGCGCACCACGGCCGACGTGGTCGCGGCCCTGACCTTGTTCGACATTGCCGATCGCAAGGAAGACGACACCGACGCCGACGCCGTGGTGCTGACCACCCTGCACGCCGCCAAGGGCCTCGAATATCCGCACGTGTACCTTGCCGGCTTCGAGGAAAATCTCTTGCCGCATCGCAATTCGATCGCGCTCGACACCATCGAGGAAGAGCGACGGCTGGCATACGTCGGCATCACCCGTGCGCAGCGCACCTTGTCCTTGAGCTTTTGCCGCTCGCGCAAACGCTTTGGACAGACCGAGACCGTCGAACCCAGCCGTTTCCTGGCGGAGTTGCCCCAGGACGAATTGGCGTGGGACGGCGTACCGATGGATGTCGGCGCCAACAAGGTCGCCGGGCGCGGCACCCTCGACAGCCTGAAGCGCATGCTGAAAACCTGATCGCGCCGCCGCCTTGTCGCCGACAGGAGACAAGGCGATGCGCGAAGTCGGCTCTGGCATCGCGGCGCGGCTTGGGCCCGTCTGGGCGCACTCCCGTCAAAACAGTGACTTAAGTCAGCGCATGCCGAACCGCCGCGCTGCTGGCACGCATCCTGCTCTAAGCCAGCCATAGAGTGAGAACGTCCATGCGCAACCATCAGAAAGTCATCTCGTCACTGCCGCCCGGCTCCAGCTCCGCGCCGGCCACCCGCCGCCTGATCGAAGGCTATGCCACCGAGATCGCGGCGCGCCGGCAGCAGTTGCTGGACGACCGCGCGCTGTATCGCGGCAAACTCGAAGACCTGCGCGACCTCGACCCGGCGGACTTCACCGGCCTGACCAAGCTCTACCGCGCGCATCTCACCCAGATTGAATTGCTGTTGAAGGAATTCGACCGCCCCGCGCGCGGCGCCTGATAGGCGCGGTCGCCGCTCCCAAACGTAGTTCCCTTCTCTACGTGGCTACTGCCCGCTCTCGAAGCGGGCTTTTTTTTGCGGGCGTGTCAGATCTGGGCGCGTCCGTACAGCCGCGCGTACAAACCCTGTTGCGCAAGCAGCTGGTCATGGTTGCCTTGCTCGACCACCTTGCCATCCTCCATCACGAACACGCGCGACGCGCGGCGCACCGCGCTCAGGCGGTGGGCGATGATGATCAGGGTGCGTCCCGCCAGCTGCCGGTGCAAGGCCTCGTGCAGGCGAAACTCCGTCACCACGTCCAGCGCCGACGTCGCCTCGTCAAGGATCACCACGTAGGGATCGGTGAGCAGCATGCGGGCGATGGCGAGGCGCTGCCGCTGGCCACCCGACAAACGGATGCCGGTGCGGCCAATCACCGTATCGAGGCCCTGCGGCAGGGCGGCGACCGTGTGGTCGAGCTGCGCGATGGCGAGCAGATGCCACAGCCTGGCATCGTCGGCGTCGCGTCCCAGGGTCAGGTTTTCGCGCACGCTGGCGTGCAGCATCGCCGGATGTTGCAGGACCACGCCAACGTGCTCGCGTACCGGCGCGAAGCCTATGTCGTCGAGCGCGATGCCGTCGTAGAGCACGCGCCCGGCGCTCGGCGCATACAGTCCGAGCAACACCTGCACCAAGGTTGATTTGCCGCCGCCGCTGGCGCCGACGATGGCCACCTGTTCACCGGCCTCGACCTTGAGCGACAGGCCATCGAGCACCAAGGGCCCGTCGCCGTAACGGAACGAGACCTCGTCCAATTCGACGCTGACCGCCGCGCGCTCGCGAAACGGATTGTGGCGCGTCGGAAAATCCGGCTCGCGCGCCAGGCGCCACACCCGGTTCACGCGCTCGAGCGCGGCGTTGGCGGCCTGCAACGCGTATTGCAGGTTGAGCACCGTCTCTATCGGGCCGACCAGGAACCACAGGTAGCTGAACACCGCGATCATGCGACCGAGACTGAGATCCGAGAACACCACCAGCAGCATCGCCAGTGCGCGGAACACGTCGATGCTGACCAGGAACACCGCGAAGGAAAAACGGCCGGCGGCGTCGCTCTTCCAGGCATAGGAGGCGGCATGCTGGCGAATGTCGCGGGCGCGTTCGATGACGCGCCCGAGATAGTGCCCTTCGCGATTGGCGATGCGCATCTGCTGAATGGCGTCCAGGGTTTCAGCCAGCGATTCCTGGAACACCTGCAGCGCGCTGTTCTCGCGACGCTTGAGTTCCTTCACGCGGCGACTGATGCGCATGGTGAAGTACACCGCCGCCGGGTTGAGCAACAGGATCAGCAAGCCGAGCTGCCAGTGCATCCACAACAACACCGCCGCGCCGCCGACCAGGGTCAGCACCGCGATCACGAGCTGGCTCAGGGTGACGCCGGTGAACTCGTCAATGGTGTTGAGATCGACCACCAGGTGCGTGGCGACGGTGCTCGCGCCCAGCACCTCGTACTCGGCCATCGAAACATGGCGCAGGCGTTCGAGCAGTTCGCGTCGTATGCGGAAGATGAGATCCTTGGCGATCAGCGAGAAGCTGCGGCTCTGCCACACCTGCAAGGCCAGGCTCATGGCGCGCAACACGATGGTGGCGAGCGTCACCACCAAGATGTAAGCGCTAGCCCCGCGCCAGTCCGGCGGCAGCACGGCATCGACCGCGGTCACCACCGGCCCGCCGCGACCGAGCAGCACTTCGTCGACCAGCAGGGGCACGAGCAAGGGCACCGGCACCGCCAGCAGCGCGGCCAGCGCCGCCACCAGGTTGGCGCCGATGATGGCGCGTTTGTGCTCGGCAAACAGCGCCAGCACGTAGTGCCAGGTGTAGTGCCTCGGTTCGTTCGTCACGGGGATGGCCGGCGCGGGACTACGGCCCATGATACGCGCCGCCCTGCGGCGACGCATCGCGGCTAGCCTGTTTCGCCGACGGCGGTGTTGGCGTCGTTCATGAACCAGGCGCGGGCATCGGGCACGCCGTCGATTGCGTCGGCGCCCAGCGCGCGGAAATCGAACAGCGCCGGATCGGCCAGGTGGGAAGGCACCACGGCCTGCAGGCTGCGGAAGATATTCTCGACGCGCCCCGGGTGCTCGCGGTCCCAGGCGGCCAGCATGGCCTTGATCTTGACCCGCTGCAGATGCTCCTGGCTGCCGCACAGGTTGCAGGGAATGATGGGAAAGCCGCGCGCTTCGGCATGGCGCGCGATGTCGTCCTCGGCGCAATAGGCCAGTGGCCGGATCACCACGTGCTTGCCGTCGTCGCTCAAGAGCTTGGGCGGCATGGCCTTCAACTTGGAGCCGAAGAACATGTTGAGAAACAGCGTTTCGACGATGTCGTCGCGGTGATGCCCGAGGGCAATCTTGGTCATGCCATGCTCGGCGGCGAAGGTGTAGAGAATGCCGCGTCGCAGGCGCGAACACAGGCCGCACATCGTGTTGCCGTCCGGCACCACGCGCTTGACCACGCTGTAGGTGTCCTGCTCGACGATGTGATGCTCGATGCCGAGTTCACGCAGGTAGCCGGCCATGATTTCCGGCGGGTAGCCGGGCTGCTTCTGGTCGAGATGCACCGCGACCAGCTCGAAATTGATGGGCGCGCGCTCGCGCAGGCGCTGCAGGATGTCGAGCAAGGTGTAGGAATCCTTGCCGCCCGACAGGCACACCATCACGCGGTCGCCCTCTTCAATCATGTTGAAGTCGGCGATGGCGCGCCCAACGTGGCGGCGCAGACGCTGCTGCAGGATGCCTGCCTCGTGCCGGGTCTTGCGGGGATCTGTGACACTCATGCCAATGCTCGCGGACAGGTACTCAGGGTGCCGACCGACGCTTGGCAATCGACCGCCGTCGCGCGCTGGCGCGCGACGGGGTCAAGCACGGCGTCAGGCGACGCTTTGAAAGGCTTCAGGCGCGACCACGCCGCGCTTGAACTGGCTGCTCTCGATGCGACCGGCCAGGAACGCTTCCTTAAGGATCGGCAAGGTGGTTTGCGGATCGCAATCGCCACACATGAACACGTCGATGGCGGCGTAGCCACGCTCCGGCCAGGTGTGGATGCTGATGTGGCTCTCCGCCAGGATCGTCACGCCGCTCACGCCCATACCTTCACCAAACGGGTGGTAGTAGGAGTAGAGCACCGTGGCGCCCGCCGCGCGCGCCGCCTTTTCCAACGAGCGTTCGATGAAGGCCGCATCCGCAAGATGGGTGGCATCCCACATCTCGACCAGCAGATGGTCGCCCGCGTAATGCGTGCCACGCCCGTCGGTCTTGAAATGATCCGGATGATTGCTCATGACTTGCTCCCTTCCACCAACTCGTTGATCCAGCGCGGCAGCACGAAACTGGCCGCGTGCACTTCCGGCGAATAGTGCCGCGTCTCGCCCGTCAGGGCCTTGAAACGCTGGCGCAACTTCTCGAGATCCGGTTTCAGCACATCCGCGTGCCGGCCAGCGATCCCCAACGTCATGTTGCCGCCGTAGTAGGTTGGCACCGCAGCCAGGTAAACGCCTGCGTGCAGCCCCAGGTTGCGCAGCGCCGCGACCGAACGGGCCGCTTCGTCACGCTGAAAGAACACCACACCGTCCTGCGCGCTCAACGCACCCTGCGGTGACAGCGAGTCACGACACAGGCGATAGAACTCGTCCGAGTACAAGGCCTCGGCCATGCCTACCGGGTCGGTCGAATCGACGATGATGGCGTCGTATTCGCCGCGATGTTCCTTCATGTACTTGAACGCATCCTCGACCACCACGCTCACGCGCGGATCGTCGAAGGCACGGCCGTTGTCGTTCAGGGTCGGCAGGTGCTCACGCGATGACTCGATCACCTTGATGTCGATCTCGACGAGATCGACATGTTCCACAGGGTGCTTGAGCGCCTCACGCAGGCAACCGCCGTCACCGCCACCCACGATCATCACCTTGCGCGGCGCCGGTACCGCCATCAGCGGCACATGCACCAGCATCTCGTGGTAGATGAACTCGTCGGCTTCGGTGGTTTGAACGATCCCGTCGAGCACCAACACGCGCCCGAGCACGGGCGCGCGGTAGATGGCTATCGACTGGAAAGGCGTTTGCGTCTGATACAGGATTTCATCGAAATGAAAGCCCTGGAAAGCCTGACCGGGGTACAGGCTTTCGACGAACTGCCCCGCCACCCTCAGCTCGCCTTTTTCAGCGAGGCTGGGAAGCGGCCACGTTCAAGCATGTGCTGCTCTATGACTTCGGGCTCGAAGTACTTGCGGCACACCTTGACGGCATCTTCGTTGTCAAACGTCTTGCAAGAGAAAATGTCGATGTAGACCTGGCCGAGATTCTCCGCGAAATGCGCGCAGATGTTGGATGTCTCGATCAGCTGCAACAGCGTGTATCCCGCGGCATCGAATGAATGCGTCGCGAAATGTTCGAGCTGCGGCTCGCCGTAGGCTTTCATCTTGATGGCATCGACCAGTTCCTTCACCCAGGCACGCAGGTTGTCTGCGTCGATGAGGCGGTCGCGCGGGCAGCCCGCTAAGTCGAGAATGAGGTGTTGACCCCAGATTGGCTGATGTTCAGACATCGCATAAAACCCCCACCCAGTAAGGTAGCAAGTTCCGTAGGGCACGAAGCTCTACGCCCAGTCGGTCCGGGCTTGACGCCACCGGACCAGGCCGAGGTCATGAAACGGCTTGGTTCACCTCCTAAAAGCTCGAATTACGCCGCCAGTCACACACGGAGACGCGACTTTAAGGCCTGCGAAGAATAATGCAAGAAGATGAACAATTTTTTCCCCCTGAACTGTCGCTGCTCAATTATTGAGCATCGTGCGTGCGTGCTTGAGACAGGCCGCGAGGCGCTGTCCCCATGCGCGCTGCGCGCTGTCCTGCGTGATGAGGTCCTGCCGCACTTCGAACAGCACGTTCAACAGGCCGCGCGCAAGCGCATGCGCGGGAATGCCTTGGTCCTTGTCGTCGATGCGATAAGGCTCGTTGTCTCCCACGCAGAAATCGCCGTGTGTGCGCAGGAAATCGAGCACCGGCGTGGCAAGTCGCCGATCGCTGTCAGCCGACAGCACGCCTATCTGCCAGGCGCGCGCGCGACCGAGGTAGACCGGCGTGAAGCTGTGCACGGCGACGTAGATGGTGTCGCGCCCTTCGGCGGCGCGCGCGTCGAGCCGCGCGCGGATGGTGTCGTGGTAGGGCGTGTAGATCTCGCGCAGGCGAGCCTCGCGCGCGGCGGCGCCGAGAGCACGATTGCCCGGCACTTCGGTCGCTTCGCTGCGCTCGGCGCAGAGCTCCGCGCTGTCGCGCGGGCGGTTGCAATCGATGACGAGTCGCGAATAGCACTGCGCGACGAGCTCGGCGTCGAGCAGGCGCGACAGTTCGCGCGTCACGCCCAGCGCGCCGATGTCCCATGCGATATGGCGCTGCCTGTCCGGCGCGGATAGACCGAGGTCGCCGAGACTGCGCGGCAGGAGGTGGCCGGCGTGGTCGCAGGTGAGGAAGAACGGTGAAGCGGCTTGCGCGCGCTCGTGGATGACGGGACGGGGTTCGTCAGCGGCCAGCAGGGAGTTCATGCCGGGCCGCGCTCGCTGAGGGTCATGTGTCGCTCGATCTCCGGCCACGGGGCGCGGCGAGTATAGAGGCGTGCCAGCGGCTCGGCCACACGCGCGCATGGGGCGACCGCCCGGCACACGTGCGCCATCCCCGGCAGTGAAATCCGAGCTTGCCCGCCGCCTGCTATATGCATTATTTTGCAGGTTCCGCCAGCGTTATTTGCGCACTATTTTGCGTAGTGAATTGAGCGCCGATGACGCCCTCGCCGCTGCCCTGCGTCAGTACTGAGCACTTGCGCCTGCGCGGCACCGATGCCGACCATTCATGAATACATGCACTTCCACGTCAACCTGTCGGAGGACCTGTTCGGCTCTGGAATCTGGACCAACACGGCCCATTACTTCACACAAGTCTTGAAGGGCCGTTATCCCGAGTCACGCCTGGCGGATGACCACGAGGTGCAGGCCTCGGTGTTACAGGTCACGGAGACCGGCCGTTGCGCGCGCTGGATTGCACCGCCGCGCCTCGGCATCAATAATCCGCACCTCGATTTTCCGTAACCCCGCATGCAAGCCATGGGCACTGTCTACGCTACCGACCGCGAGGGCGAGCTGCATGCGCTGCCCGCCCGTCGCGGTGTCACATTGATGGAGATCCTGCGCGACGCGAATCTGCCGGTCGAGGCGATCTGCAGCGGGCAGTGCATCTGCTCGACCTGTCATATCTACGTGGAAGAACAATGGGCCGCGCGTTTGAAGCCGCGCGGCGAGGCCGAACAGGTGATGGTCGAGGACACCGGCCATTTCCTGCCGACCTCGCGCCTCGCCTGCCAGGTCGACTACGAGAACACGCTCGATGGGCTCAGGCTGACGCTCGCGCCCGAGTTCTGACGAGGGCCTCATCGAGCCCGCCGCCTGCGTGGTGCTGGACGCCGATGCCAGCGGCGACGCCACCGTGGCCGATACCTTGAAGCAGTCCGTGCGCGCCCGATTCGTGCACTACAAGTACTCGCGCCGGATCGAATTCCTGCCCGCGCGGCCCAACACCGCGACCGCTAAAATCCAACGCTTCAAATTGCGCGGCCCCGCCGTCGGAAGGCGGCGCGGCTAATCGTCGGTACCGTCCCGCGCAGGCTTGTACCCAACCCATGGGCAGCCC
>JADJYF010000022.1 GCA_016719885.1 Pseudomonadota bacterium
GCAGAACGAGGCCGGCACGCGCACCGAGCCGCCGGTATCGCTGCCGAGCGCGAAGTCGCACAGCGCGGCCGCCACCGCCGCCGCCGAGCCGGATGAAGAGCCGCCCGGGATGCGCCCGGGCGCGCGCACGTTGCGCGGCGTGCCGTAATGGGCGTTCTCGCCCGCCACGCTGTAGAACAGTTCATCGCACACGGTCTTGCCTATCATGTCGGCGCCGGCCGCGAGCAGGCGTGTGATGAGCGGCGAGGTATGTCGTGCCGGCGCATGGCTGGCGAGCCACGCCGGAGAGCCGCCGCCGCTCACGTAGCCTTCGATATCGAACAGGTCCTTGACCGCGAAGCGCAGGCCGCTGAGCGGGCCGCCGGGCGTGCCGGCGATCGGCGGCGGCGTGTGGGGCACGAAGGCGCCGACCGTGTCGTGCGGCGGCGTCGGCGCGGCAGGGTGGTTCATGATGGGTGCGCGGCGAGGCGCGCGATACGGCAGGGCAGGCCACGCAACAGCCACGCGCCCATTACCGGGTCGATGTTGGCATCGTCGTCCGCGGTGCAGACATTGATGTTGGTCGCCCACAGGCCGAACGGATCGGCGCGGTCGTCAGTGCCTTCCGGGTACCACCAGCGATCGGCCTGCACCACGCGCGGCGCGACCTTGTCCGACAGTTGCGCGACGTGACGTACCTGGCCGAGGGCGGTGTGGATCGTGAACCACGCGCCGTCGACGATGCCGGCCTCGCGTGGTGTGCGGATGCAGGAGTGCCACGGATGCGGCGTTACCGCCGGAAGCGCGCTGCCTGCACTTTCACGAAAGCTTCCGAGCGACGCGCCCGCCGCTGGTGAGCAGCAGCGGATAGCAGTCGGTCGGCGAACAGCGCGGGCCGGGTGGCCAGTGGCAGCGCCGACTGTCCCCAGCGTTCGAGCAGGCTCGACGCCAGTTCGACCTTGCCGCTGGGCGTGCCGTAACGCGTGGGCGTGAAAGCCGCCGCGTGATCGGGATGACGCGCCTCGGCGCCGGCCAACATGCCGCGCGCCGCCACGCGCTCGAAGTCGAGCCCGGCCGGCGCCAGGCATTGCGTGTAGAAGTCCTCGGCGCGCCGAGGCCACGCGTCGCCCTGGCCCAGATGTTGCGCGAGGTCGCGCCACAGGTCGTAGTCGGAGTGATGCTCGTGGTTCGTTTCGAGTGCGGCGTGATTGGCCGCGACAAAATCACCGGCCGGCGCGACGAAGGCGATGCCCAGCGAGAAATACGGTTTCTCCAGCCAATGGGCGGCCGGCAGCAGGTAATCAGCCAGCGCCGAGGTTGGGGTGTGGAAGAGATCCTGCACCACCAAGAGTTCGAGTTGCTCGCTCATCAGTGCGCGCGCCGCGGCGGCGGCGTTGGCATTGGCGCCGAGCGGATTGTGGTGCTGCACCACCAGCGCCTTGACCGCATAGGGTTCGGCGTCGGTGATGGCGCGCCATAAACTCGGTTCGTGGGCGGTGGCTATCCAGCTCAAGGCGTGACGATGGCCATGCCAGGCGCGCGCCATCGCTGCGTCGACATCGTGGTAACCGTGACCGAGAAACGCGAAGCGCTCGGCGCCGAGGCGCTTGGCCTGTTGCGCCGGCGGCAGATGATCGGCATCGAGCATGCGGCCGTTGGCGCGGATGTCGCGCGGCGGCCCGGCGAGCTGATGCGCGCCGGCGCGGCCGAGGTTGCCGCCGAGGGCGATGAGATTGGCGATGGCGCGCGGTGTGCAGCGCCGGCGTACCGCTCTGGCACAGCCCGTTGCCGGCATTGATGACGGTCGGCCCGTGACAGCCTATCGCCTCGGCCACGCCGGTCAGGGTGTCGACATCGATTGCGCACTCGGCGGCGAGCTCAGCCAGGGATTGCGCGGCGAGATGCGTGGCGAGCGCTTCGAAACCCACGCACTGTTCGCGCACGAAGTCGGCATCGAACCAGCGGCGTTCGATCATCACCTTGAGCAAGGCCAGCGCCAGCGCCGCGTCGCTGCCGGGCAAGGGCGCAAGCCACAGGTCGGCGCGTTGTGCTTCCTGGGTGCGCAAGGGATCGATGACGATGAGCTTCGCACCGGCGCGATGGGCGCGCGAGATGGCGCGCCACAGCAAGGGCGCCGAGGCGATGGGACGCATGCCCCACAGCACGATGCAGCGCGTGACGCCCGCGAGCGGCCACGCGAACACGCTGGGGCCGAAGCCATAGGTGAGCGACTCGGCGAGCGTCAGGGTGCCGTAGCAGACCTTGTCCTGGCCGCAGCTGTTGGGGCTGCCGAAGCGGTTGAGGAAACGCTCACCCATGCCCCAGTCACCGCCGCGAAACGGCCGTAGCTGTAGGCCAGGCCTTCGGCGCCATGCACGTCGGTGATGGCGGCTATGCGGCTCGCGATCTCGGCGATGGCGTCGGTCCAGGAAATCGGCTGCCATTGACCGGCGCCGCGCGCGCCGACGCGCTTCAAGGGCCGATGCACGCGCGCCGGGTGATACACGACCTCGGGCGCGTCGGTGGCCTTGGGGCAGACATAACCTTGGCTGATGGCGCCGTGCCGGCGCCACGCTCGTCAGCTTGTGAGGCGCCGGGGCGGTCGCGGCGCCGGGCGGCACGCTGGCGGCCAGCACCACGCGGTCGCGGCCTTCGTTCTTGGCGCGGTAGAGCGCGCGATCGGCGGCCGACAGCAGCTCGTCGATGCTCGCGCCATCGGCCGGGTAGCTCGCCACGCCGATACTGACCGTGCATTGCACGCGCTGGCCGCCGAAGTCGAAGGAGGTATTGGCGACACCCAGGCGGATGCGCTCGGCGGCGTCCAGCGCGGTGCGCGCATCGGATTCGGGCAGCAGCGCGATGAATTCGTCCCCGCCCTGGCGCGCGCAGTTGTCGGTGCCGCGCAGGGCGGTCTTCAAGACCTCGGCGATGGTCGTCAACAGCCGATCGCCGGCGGCATGGCCGTGTTGATCGTTGGTCGGCTTCAAGCCATCGGCGTCGATCATCAGCACCGCGAACGGCCGGCCATGACGCTGCGCGCGCTCGTGCTCACGCCTCAAGATGCCGCGAAACGCCCGGCGGTTGGGCAGCCGCGTCAAATCGTCGGTCTGCGACACGGCCTGCAGCGCGATGCGCGAGAACTTCATGTCGGCGGCGAGCTGCATGACGAGGTAGGTGGTCAACACCATGGGCGCGAAGCGCGTCAGGAGATCGTTGAGCATCGCGCCCGAGAATTTGAGTTCACCGACGGCGCCGAAATCGAACTGCAGGTAGATGACCAACACCAGCGCCAACTGCAGCAGCGTGGTGGTCTTGCCGAGGGTCAGGCCGCTCATGATCAGCGCCAGCAGGTAGAGATTGAGCAAGGGGCTGGCGCTCTTGCCGGTCTGCCATAGCAGGTAGGTGATGAACGTCACCATCAGCCAGGTTTCGACGGCGAGCCGCAGCCGGCTCTCGGTGCGGAACAGGCCGGAATAGCGATGGATCAACACGCTCGCCGCGTACAGCACGGTGGCGCCGATGAACAGCGGCGGGTTCGCGATCGGCGAAGTGGGGGCGACGTAATAGAGCGTGACCAGCGCCACCAGCAGCCACTGCAGTTCGGCCATGCTGCGCGAAAAGCCACGCAACTCCATTTGTTCGATGCTGAACACGCCGGTGGCTTGCAGGGCGTCAGCCAAAGGTGCCGGCATTGCGGCCCTCCAGTTCATTATTCTTGAACGCCCCTTAGCGGCCGCCCGTTCGCTCGGCTTTACCGGCGGCCGGCCTTGCGTTTCAATGCAGACGCTCGCGCGCCACGGTTGCGCGGGCCTTCATGAATACCAAGGAGCGAGCATGGGCGCAGCAGCCGGCGCGGGTGACTTGAGACCCACCACCTTCAACCGCCATCTCGGCAACGTGTATCCGGCCCTCGCGATGCTGGCTGGCATGCAGCTGGAAGTATTCACGCCGCTGGCCGCAGGGCCGCTGAGCGTCGACGAGCTGGCGGCGCGTCTCGCGGTGCAGCCGCGCAAGCTCAAGCCCTTGCTCTACGCGCTGGTGGTGGGCGGCCTGCTCGAGGTCGACGGCGAGCGTTTCGCCAATACCGCCGAGAGCAATGAATTCCTGGTGGTGGGCAAGCCGCGCTACCTCGGTGGCACGCATGGCGCCTATGCCGACCTGTGGTCGGCCAGCCTGCATACCGCCGCCTCGATCCGCAGTGGCCAACCGCAGGCGCGCCATGATTTCGCGGCGATGTCCCATGCCGAATTGAAAGCCTTCATGCTCGGGCTGGACGCCGGCGCCACCGCCACGGCGCGCCGCCTCAACAAGGATTTCGGCATCGGCGGCGCCATGCAGGTGCTGGACGCCGGCGGTGGCGCCGGTGGTCTCGCCATCGCGCTGTGCGAACTCGAGCCGGCCTTGCACGCCACCGTTGGCGAACTCGGCAATGTCGCGCCCATCGCCCGCGAATGCGTGGCCGAGGCCGGACTCGGCGCGCGCGTGACGGTGATCGAATGTGACCTGGTCAGCGCGCCGCCGCCCGGCGCCTACGACGCGGTCATCATGCGCGCGCTGCTGCAGGTCATGAGCGCCGAGCATGCGCGCCTCACCGTGCGTCACGGCGCGGCCACGCTCAAGCCGGGCGGTGGCCTGTACATCGTCGGTCGCACGCTGGACGACACGCGCCTGTCACCGCTCGACGCGGTGGCCGCCAACGTCATGTTCCTCAACATCTACGACGACGGCCAGGCCTACACCGAAAGCGAATACCGCGGCTGGCTCGCTGATGCCGGTCTGGGCGACATACAGCGCCGCGAACTCGCCGGCGGCTACAGCATCATCCACGGCCGCAAGGCGTGAACGGGAGCGCAGCAATGGCAATCACTCGGCAAAGCATGAGCGACGAACAGCGCAAGTCGGTGGCGCTCGAATATTTCAAGTCCATGGACCAGGGCGGCGTGACGTCCGACGGCCAGTCGATGTTCACGCTGTTCGATGAACGCGCGCAGGCCTACTTCCCGAAGTGGGGGCTGGCCAATGGCCGCGCCGAAATCGAGAAGATGTTCGGCGAGGTGGGCAGCACTTTGAAAGGCATCACCCATCATTACGCGACCTTCAACTGGATCTTTTCCGGCGGCGACCTGGTGGTGGTGGAAGGCACCAGTCACGGCGAACATCGCGACGGCGCGTGGCGCGCCGGCCAGCCCGAATCCGCGCCCGGGCGCTTTTGCGACGTGTTCGAGATCCGCGACTTCCTCATCCAGCGCGTCTTCATCTACCTCGACCCGGATTACGCGTGCAAGGACACGGCGCGTTACCCGTGGTTGGAGTCTCGCTAGTACGCGTCCATGTCAGGCTGAAGCCTGACCCACAACTCGGCTGACTTTCGGGCAGGCCGCCCGCATCGGGGGCCCCGCGCGCGCCCCCCGGGGCGACGACGGGGGGGGGGGGAAGGGGGGGGGGGCGTGGGGGGGGGGGGGGGGGGCACCCACAGGTCTCCTGACTGCAGGCAAGTATTCAACCGCTGGGGCAATCAATCGCCCCGCGCCAGCGCCCGCGCGATGACGAGATTCTGGATGTCATTGGTGCCTTCGTAGATCGACAACACCCGCGCATCGCGATAGTACTTTTCGAGCGGATGCTCGCGCGTGTAGCCGGCGCCGCCCAAGGTCTGCAGCGCGGCCGAGCACACCTGTTCGGCGCTTTCGGTGGCGAAAGCCTTGGCCATCGAGGCCGCCAGCAAGGCTGATTCGCCGGCGCTCGCCAAGGCCGCGGCATGCCAGGTCAACTGCCGCGCCGCCTCGAGGCGCGTGGCCATGGCGGCGAGGCGAAAGCCCACCGCCTGGTGTTCGATGATGGCCTGGCCGAAGGTCCGGCGTTCGCGCGCATAGGCGAGCGCGGCATCCAGCGCCGCGCGCGCCACGCCCACGGCCTGGGCGGCGACGCCGATGCGCCCGCCTTCGAGATAGGCGAGCGCGATGCGATAGCCGTCGCCGACCGCGCCGAGCACGGCGTCGTCGTCGAGTTCGAGATCTTCCAGCCGCACTTCGGCGGTATCGCAATTGCGATGCCCGAGCTTGTCTTCGAGCCGTGCGACGCGGTAACCCGGCGTGTCGGTCGGTGCCAGGAAGGCGCTGATGCCGCGCTTGCCGGCGCTGGCGTCGGTGACCGCGATGATCATCGCGAGCTGCGCGCTGGCGCCGGCGGTGACGAAATGCTTGGCGCCATTCAATACCCAGCGCTGGCCGCGCCGCTCGGCGCGCGTGGTGATGGCGGCCGCATCCGAACCGGCATGGCTCTCGGTCAGCAGGAAGCAGCCGCGCAGTTCGCCGCGCGCGAGCGGCTTCAACCAGCGCGCATGTTGCGCGGCCGTGCCATGATCGCGCAGCGCCGTCGACACCGGCGAGTTGGACACGTTCATGAGGTTGGTGAGACCGCAGTCGGCGGCGGCGAACTCTTCTGTGACGAGGGCATAGGACAGCATGTCGAGGCCGCTGCCGCCGAGTTCGGCGGGCACCAGCATGCCGAAATAACCGAGCGCGGCCATGTCGCGCAGCACGCCCGCCGGCACGCCGCGCTGCTCGCGTTCCCAGCGCCCGGCGTGGGGCGCTATCTCGGTCTGGGCAAAGACCCGTGCGCCGGCGCGCAGGGCCTGTTGTTCATCGTTGAGCAGCATGGTTCACAACGCGCCCAGCACCTCGTCGAGCGCGCCCAGCAGCAGGTCGGCGTGTTCGGTCTGGATCGGCAGCGGCGGCCTCATCTTCAAGACGTTGTCGAACTCGCCGATGCGGCCCATCAACACGCCGCGGTCTTTCATGAGATTGATGGCGCGCTGCGCTTCGGCGCTGGCGGGCGCCTTGCTGGCGCGGTCCCGCACCAGTTCGACGCCGACCCACAGGCCCTGGCCGCGGATGTCGCCGATGATGGCATGCCGCGCAGCGAGTGCACGCAGACCCGTGCGCAGGTGTTCGCCCACCGCGCGCGCGTTGTCCATGAGCCGGTCGCGTTCGAGGATCTCCAGCACCTTGGCGCCGACCGCGCAGGACACCGGGTTGCCACCGAAGGTGTTGAAGTAGAACACGCGTTCGCGGAATTCCTCGACGAGGTCGGCGCGCGCCACCACGGCGGCGAGCGGATGGCCGTTACCCATGGGCTTGCCGAGGGTGACGATGTCCGGCACCACGCCCATCGCTTCGTACCCCCACATGCGCCCGGTGCGACCGAAGCCGGCCTGCACTTCATCGGCGATGAACAGGCCACCGGCGCCATGCACCACCTCCACCGCGCGGCGCATGAAGCCCGGCGGCACATCGGGCAGCCCTTCGTTGGCGAAGATTGAACACAACAGGAGGCCGGCGAAGCCGACGCCGCTCGCCTCGAGATCGGCAATCGCGCGTTCGAGTGCCGCGATGTAGTAATCGCACAGCGCCTCGCCCGTCAAACCTTGCGGCGCGCGGTAGCTGTCGGGATAGGGAATGGTGCGCACTTCGGCATGGGGCGGCGCGGCGGCGCCGTAAAACAGCGGCGACACCGCGTCGACCGCCGTGGTGTTGCCGTGGTAGGTGAGATTGGTGCACACGATGCCCTGCTTGCCGGTATGGCAGCGCGCGATGCGCAGGGCCTGGTCGTTGGCCTCGCTGCCGGTGCACACGAACAGGATCATCGACAGCGACGGGTCGAACTTCGCCACCAGGCGTTCGCCGTAATCGAGGATGGTTTCGTGCAGGTAGCGGGTGTGGATGTTGAGCGTGCCGGCCTGGCGCGCCAGCGCTTCGACTACTTCGGGATGACAATGCCCGACCAGCGGCACGTTGTTGTAGGCATCGAGATAGCGGCGCCCGTCGACGTCGTACAGCCATACGCCTTCGCCGCGCACGATGTGCAAGGGCGCGTCGTAGAACAGCGGCGCCTTGGCGCCGAGCAGTTTCGCGCGGCGCGCGAGCAGGGTGGCGGTATCGCTCATCGCAGCACGTTGTTGGGCGTGTGGTCGCCCGCCAGCCAGCGTTTCAGATCGGCATGCGCCGAGGCGCGCCGCGCCGGCGCGATGTTGAGGCCGTCCGCGGAATCGACCGTGAACTCGATGATGCAGCCGTTCGGATCGGTGATGTAGATCGAATGGCAGTAGCCGTGCTCGAGTTCCATGAAGCGCGGCTCGGTGTAACCCGCCGCCAGCACGCGCGCCTTGATGGCGGCCTGGGTTTCGGCATCGACCTTGTAAGCCTGGTGCTGGAACAGGCAGAACGGCATGTCGGGCGCGAGTTCATCGTGATCGGCCGCATCGGCGAACTGGAAGAAGGCCAGCGCGCCGCCGTCGCCGATGCCGAAGAAGGCGTGGCAGTAGGTGCGCATCTTGCCGAGCAGGGTTTCCTTCTCGCACCAGGTCGCGATCAGGGGCAGGCCAAGCAGGTCTTCGTAGAAGTGCCGCGTGGCTTCCAGATCGCGCGTCACGGCGGCGGTGTGATGAAGGCGGCTGGGCAGGGACGGACTGGCGCTCATGATGTCTTCCTCGTTACTCGGTGATGGCACGCCGTTCAGGCGTTCAAGGCTTCCAGGCTTTCCGGTTGCACCTGCCCGCCATCGACGACGATGGTCTGGCCGGTGATGTAGGCCGCTTCCTTGGAGGCCAGGAACAAGGCGGCGTTGCCGACATCGTCCACCGATCCGAGCCGCTTCAAGGGAATCGAGGCGGCCATGGTCTTCAAGTAGTCCTCACCGAGGTCGGCGAGACCTTCGGTGACGATATTGCCGGGCAACACCGCGTTGATGGTGATGCCGAAATTCGCGAGTTCGATGCAGGCGGTGCGCATGAAGCCGAGTTGGCCGGCCTTGCTGGCGCCGTAGTGGGTCCAGCCGGGAAAGCCGGTGATGGGGCCGGTGATGGAGGAGGTCAGCACCACCCGCGCCTGGTCGGATTTCTTGAGATGGGGCAGGCAGGCTTTCACCGCCAGGAAGCTGCCCTTGAGATTGGTCGCCATCACCGCGTCCCATTCGGCGACGTCCATGTGCTCAATCTTGGTCTGCGGGAACATGCCGGCGTTGGCGCACAGCACGTCGATGGCGCCGAAGGCGTCGAGCGTCGCCTGCGCCATCGCCTGGCACGACGTCCAGTCGCTGACATCGGCCGCGCAGGCGCGCGCTCCCTGGCCGAGTTCCGCCGCGCAGGCCTCGGCCTCGGCGAGATGGCGCGAGACCACCATCACCCGCGCGCCGTGACGCGCGAACACGCGCGCGATGCCCTTGCCTATGCCCTTGCTCGCTCCCGTCACCAGCACCACGCGACCGGCTATCGACGTCAACATCCCGCATCCTCCCCAAGCTTCAAGATGAGTCTCGTCCACGGCAGGATAACCGATGAAATATCCGCGCCGGAATGATTTAATCGAAGTCGACTGAGGACTGACCGGGCAAGGGGCTGTCGGCCATGACCACGCCATTCGAGCAACTCGACGAAGCGCAACGGCGCGCGCATCTCGCGACGGTGGCGGCGCGCGCGGCGCCGCGCTGGGGCGTGACGCCGGGCGCGCGCATCACGCTGCTCAACATCTCGGAAAACGCCACCTACCGCATCGACGATGACGCCCATCCCGAGCCACTGATCCTGCGCGTGCATCGCACCGGCTATCACAGCATCGATGCGATACGCACTGAACTGGCGTGGATGAAGGCTTTGAAGGAAGACGCCGGCGTCGAGACGCCGCAGGCCATGCCGGCGCTGGACGGTGAACTGATCCAGACCATCGCCTGCCCGGAGCTCGATGAACAGCGCCAGGCCGTGATGTTCGCCTTCATCGCCGGTGCGGAGCCGGCCCAGGACTCGCTCATCGAACCGTTCAAACGCCTGGGCGCGATCGCCGCGCGCATGCACGCCCATGCGCGCAGCTGGCAACGGCCCGACTATTTCGAACGCCTGGTGTGGGACTTCGAAGGCGCGGTCGGCAAGCGTGGCAACTGGGGCGATTGGCGCAATGGCCTCGGACTCGACGCCGCCGCCATCGACCTGCTCGAGCAGATGGTGGACAAGATGGGCGTGCGGCTCGAAGCCTTCGGCATGGACGATACGCGCTTTGGTCTCATCCACGCGGATCTGCGCCTCGCCAACCTGCTGGTGACCGCCGACGATACGCGCGTGATCGATTTCGACGACGCCGGCCTCGGCTGGTACCTGTACGACATCGCGACCGCGGTCAGCTTCATGGAAGAACGTGAAGACCTGGCCACCCTGCTGACGGCGTGGGTGGCGGGTTATCGCAGCGTGGCGCCGCTCAGCGCGGCGGAGGAACGCGAGATCCCGACTTTCCTGATGCTGCGTCGCATGGCCATCCTGGCCTGGATCGGTTCCCACGGTGAAACCGATCTGGCGCGCGAACTGGGCTTGCCCTATACCGCCGGCACGCTGCGTCTCGCGCGGCGTTACCTCGACGAATTTCCCGGCTGACGACGCCGCGTGGGCGTGGCGCCGGGCCACGCCTGGTGACTGGAGTACTGCAATGCGTGTGAAGATGTCATGGGCGCGCCGTGCGGCGCTGCTGCTTTTCCTGTTGGCGGCGAGCGTTGCGCGGGCCGCGCCCGAGGTGGTGGAGAATTCGCTCGGCATGAAGTTCGTGCGCATTCCCGCCGGCGACTTCACCATGGGCAGCGATGCGACGCCGGACGATCTTGCGAAGCACTTTCCCGCTTACGACAAGCAGCGTCTCGGCAAGATTGACGACGAAGCGCCGGCCCATCGCGTGCGCATCTCGCGCCCGTTCTATCTCGGACAGCACGAGGTGACGGTGGGGCAGTTCCGTCGTTACTTGGAACAATCCGGCCATGTGCCTGAATCGATCGCCGATCGCACCGGCGGCTATGGCTACAACCCGGATTACGATCCGGACAAGACCGTGCGCGGCGATGCCTTCGAAGGTCGCGACCCGAAATATTCGTGGACCAATCCTGGCTTCAAACAGGGCGACGATGAACCGGTGGTCAACGTCAGCTGGAATGACGCGGTGGCGATGGCGAGATGGCTCAGCGTGAAGGAAGGGCGCCATTACCGCCTGCCGACCGAAGCCGAATGGGAGTACGCCTGCCGCGCCGGCAGCAATACGACCTTTCCCAACGGCGACGACCCGCAAGGCCTGCTCGCCATCGCCAACACCTTCGACGCCGATGCCGCGGTCAACTGGCCACGTTGGCAGGAGTGGGCGTTGCCGGGCCACGATGGCTACGCCTTCACTTCGCCGGTCGGGCGCTTTGCGCCCAACGCCTTCGGCGTCTACGACATGCTCGGCAACGTGTGGGAATGGGTCGGCGACTGGTACGGCGCCGACACCTATGCGCGTTCACCGGCGGCCGACCCCACTGGGCCGCCAAGCGGCACGCGCTACGTGCGCCGTGGCGGCGCCTGGCACAGCTGGTCGCTGTACGCGCGCTGCGGCTTTCGCAATTGGAACCCGCCGGAGTCGCGTTACACCCTGCTCGGCATGCGCCTGGTGTTCGAGGCCGAGCGCTGAGCGCGACGCGCGCGAAACACCCATCCCGTCACACAACCCGCTGCCACCACGGCGGGCGGCCTTGAACTCCGCACGCGCGTCCCGAGATACATGTTCGAAGCGACGCGCGTGCCGTGCATGAACGTCGAATTGAGAAGGCATCGGCATTCCGGTGGCGCCGCGCGATCTTTTTGGTGACCCGGGTCACCATGGCAGTGCTCGGCGCTCGGCATAGTGCGCGGCATTGACGGCGGCCCGCGCGGTCGTACAGAACATGAGGATGGAAGGACATGAAGAAGCGTATCGATGATTTTCTGCGCCGTCGCAACGGCGGTGATGACGACGACGTGTTGCACGGCGATCGCGGCAGCGACGATCTGCGTGGCGGCGGCGGTGACGATGTACTGGACGGTGGCCGCGGCGACGACGACCTGGTTGGCGGCACCGGTGATGACACCCTCAAGGGCGGCGTCGGCGACGATTCGCTGGCCGGCGATGCCGGCGACGACCGCCTGTTCGGCGGTACCGGCAACGACGACCTGCGCGGCGGCCGCGGCGACGATCGCCTGACCGGCGGGCTCGGTCGCGACCTCCTGGCCGGCGGCGTCGGCAATGACACCTACGTCATCGATCGTATCGACGAGATCGGCAAGAGCAGCAGCGACGCGGGCATCGACCGCGTCGTCAGTTCGGTGTCCTACGGCCTCGGTAACCACCAGGAACGCCTGTCATTGATCGGCACTGGCGCTCTCAACGGCAACGGCAACAGCGGCGACAATGTGCTGACCGGCAACAGCGGCGGCAACCGCCTGACCGCTGGCGCCGGCGACGACACGCTGAACGGCGAGGCCGGCGACGACCGCCTCAATGGCGGTGCCGGCGATGATGACCTGCGCGGCGGCAGCGGCCACGACCTGCTGCATGGCGCGGCCGGCGACGACCGCCTGCATTACGACGCCGACGACAGCCGCGTCGACGGCGGTGCCGGCGAGGACACCCTGGTCATCGACGGCAGTGGCGTGAATCTCGACCTGTCGACCGTCGCCGACGGTCTCATCACCGGCATCGAAGAGATCAATCTCACCGGCACCGGCGACAACAGCATTACCTTGAACTTGAGCGACGTGCTGGCGATGTCACCGACCACCGACACCCTGATGCTGACCGGCAATGCCGGCGACAGCGTGACCTCCAGCGGTCAGGGATGGGTGCTGCAGGTCGGCGAGACCGAAGTCGAGCACGGTCACACCTACGATACCTGGACCTCGGGTCTCGGTACCCTGCTGGTGGACCAGGCCATGACCGCGACCTTGAGCTGAGGGCGGTCGCACAGGTGGAATGTGCGAATGAATTCGCACCTACAGCGACGGCGATGGCATCCCGCCCCTGTAGGTGCGAATTTATTCGCACACCGACATCCCCAGCACGCGCATCAACCACACCCCGCCACCCGCGCGCGCGCTTCGACCAGCGCCAGCACGGTGTCTATGGTCGGCGTGGCGACGCCGACCAGGCGACCGAGCTCCGCCACCGCCGCCACCAGGGCATCGGTTTCGAGCCGGCGTCCGCGTTCGAGGTCCTGCAGCATCGAGGTCTTGTGCGCGCCGACCGCCGCCGCGCCGGCGATGCGCTTGTCGACATCGATGGGAAATTTCACGCCCAGGGCTTCGGCGATGGTTTGCGCTTCGACCATCATGGCGCGCGCCACCGCGCGGGTGCCGGGATCGGCGCAGATCACGTCGAGGGTCGCGCCGGTCAGGGCGCTGATGGGATTGAAGCTCAGGTTGCCCCACAGCTTGATCCACAGTTCGTCGCGGATCTCGCGACGCACCGGTGCCTTGAAGCCGGCATGGCGCAGCGCATCGGACAAGGCGGTGACGCGCGCGGTCTTCTCGCCCGACGGTTCACCAAGCGTGAAGCGATCGCCTTCGATGTGTTGAATGACGCCGGGTGCCACCACTTCGCAGGCGGGGTAGACCACGCAGCCGATGATGCGCCGCGCTTCGATGGTGCGCGCCAGCAGACCATCGGCATCGACGCTGGTGATGCGCGTGTCGCGCCACGGCCCGTCGAGTCCATGGAAGTACCACCAGGGCAAACCGTTCACCGCCCAGATCACCGCGGTGTCGGCATGGAACAGCACCGGCAGCCGCTCGACCATCGCCGCCACCGAGTGCGCTTTCAGGGCAATCAGCACGTAGTCCTGGGCGCCGAGTTCGGCCGGATCTTCGACGCAGGGCAGGCGCAGGGTGAGATCGCCCGCGGCGCTGCGCAGGCGCAGGCCGTGTTCGACGATGGCCTCGCGCTGCGCGCCGCGCGCGACCAGCGAGACTCCGACACCGCTGGCGGCGAGCCGCGCGGCGATGAGTCCGCCGATGGCGCCGGCGCCGTAGACCGCGAGTTTCATCGGCCGCTGGCGCGCGTCATTCGAGGCCCAGCAGCTTGGCGAGGCCAATGCGGGTCAGCTTGCCGGTGCTGCCCTTGGGGATCTCGTCGACGAATACCACCCGCGCCGGCACCTTGAAGCCGGCCAGCTGGGTGGCGGCGAAATCGCGCAGCGCGCGTTCGCTGAGCGCCGCGCCGTCGCGCAGCACCACCGCCGCCGCCACGTCTTCGCCGAGCTTGGCGTGGGCGATGGCGAAGGTCACCGCCTGTTTCACATCGGGATGGGCACAAAGCACGTCGTCCACTTCGCGCGGCGCGATCTTCTCGCCGCCGCGATTGATGATCTCCTTGATGCGGCCGCTGATGGCGAGATAGCCATCGGCGTCGATGACGCCGAGATCGCCGGTGCGGAACCACGGCGCGCCACCCTCGGGATCGGGCGCGAAGGCCGTGGCGTTGGCGGCCTCGTTGTTGGCGTAGCCGCGCGTGACGTTGGCGCCGCGAATGACGATTTCGCCTTCGGCGCCGGCCGCGCAGAATCCGCCCTGTGCATCGAGCGTGCGAACTTCCGGCCCGGCCGGCAGGCCGACCGCGCCGGCCTTGCGTGGCGCCGGCGGCAAGGGATTGGAAGTCATCTGGTGGGCGGCTTCGGTCATGCCATAGGCTTCCAGCACCGGGCATGCGAAGACTTCCTCCAGGCGCGCCATCACCGGCGGCGGCAAGGATGATGACGAGGAGCGGATGAAGCGCAGCGGTGCGCGCATGATGATGTCGCGATTGCGCTCGGCACGATCGAGGATCACCTGGTGCATGGTCGGCACGGCCGTGTACCAGCTCGGGCGCGCGGCATCCAGCCAGCCGAAGAAGGCGGTGGCGCTGAAGCCCGGTGTGCAGGTCACCTGGCCGCCGCTCGCCAGCGATGACAGCACCGCGGCGATCAGGCCGTGAATATGGAACAGCGGCATGATGTTCAGGCAATGATCGGCCGCGGTGAGCGCCAGCGTGCGCGGAATATGGCGCGCCGAGGCCATCAGGTTGCCCTGTGACAGCGGCACTATCTTGGGCCGCGAAGTGGTACCCGAGGTGTGCAACACCAGCGCGACGTCGTCGATGCCGGGCGCGCGCGGCACGCCGGTCGCGCTGACGGCGCGCGTGTCGAGCGTGAACAGGCCGGCGCTGGCGGCCGGCTCTTCGTGAAGTTCGATGATGGCGATGCCGGCGCGTTGCGCGACATCGCGCGCCGGGCTCGAGTCGCCGGCGGCGAGGATCATGGCCTTGGGCGCGAGGTCGTCGAGGTAGAACTGGAACTCGGCATCACGATAGGCGGGATTGAGCGGCGCGGCGGTGGCGACCGCCGCCACCGACACGAAGCAACTCGCCATGGCCGGGCCATTGGCCAGCACGATGGCGACGCGATCGTCGGCGCCGATGCCGACGCGTGCGAGATCGGCGCCAACCTGGCCAATCTGCGCGCGCAATGCGCCGTAGCTGCTGGTGACGCGGCCGGGTGCGCCGAGCGCGGGCGCGTGGTCGGCGCCGGCGAGCAGGCTCACCAGGGGAGAAGAAGTGACAGCGGACATGGGCGGCCTCGTTGCTCGGGTTGGCGGATGATAGAGGGGGCCATGGGGCCGCTCAAGCGCGCTTGACCGCTGTCGTTGGCGCAGCGCTGGCAAACAGGCTAGGCTTGAAATAGTCATAGAGCATCGCCATCAAGTCTTTGGTTCCCGCGCACGCTACCCAGGCATCAACATCCATACCCGTTCAACGCCATGCTTCGTCGTTTCCACCGCATCGTCATTGCCCTGTTGCTGGCCACGCTGCCGGTGATGGGCTTGGCGGGTTTCGCGCGTGAAGGGCAGAGCGGCTGCGCCATGCACATGCAGGGCGACATGCACGGCACGCAGGCCGGGCAGGGCGAACACGCCATGACCATGGCCGAGCACTGCAAGGCCATGCACGCCGCCGCCAAGGCGACATGCAAGAACGGTGGTCATTGTGCGATGTGCGATGATCTCTCGACCTCGCTGGCCGTGACCGAGCTGCCGCTGGCAGAGGCCGGTGACGCCCAGGGCATCACGCTGCAAGGCGTCGATTTCCTCCTCGATTCCACCGTCGCCGGTCTCTGGCGACCTCCGCGCTTGAGCTGATTCCGCGTGCCGTCGCGGTGACCCGTGATCACGGGGCGCCGTCGTCGCCGTGCCTGTGCGCACGGTTCGTCGTGGAGTTGGCGTGTCATGAAAAGATTTATAGCGGCCCTGCTCGGGGCCTTGATGCCGTGGTGCGCTGGCGCCGCGGACAGTGTGTCGGTGGGCTTCGACGAAGCGCTGGCGGTCGCCGAGAGCAATGCGCCCAGCCTCGCGGCGGCCGGCGCACGCGACGCGGCGGCGCGTCACGCGGCCATCGCGGCCGGCGAATTGCCCGACCCGAAATTAATCGTCGGGCTCGACAACCTGCCAGTCACCGGCGCCGATGACTGGTCGCTGGGACGCGACTTCATGACCATGCAGCGCGTGGGCGTGAGCCAGGAATGGCCGAACGCGGGCAAACGCAAGGCGCGCGTCGCCGAAGCGCAGGCCGCCATCGCCGACGCCGAGTTCGTCGCCCGCGCCGAACGCCTGACGGTGCGCAAGGATGCCGCGCTGGCGTGGCTGGCGGCCTATTACAGCGTCGCGCGACTGGCCTTGCAGGACGAACTCACGCACGAGAACGCGTTGCTCGAGAAGACCACCGCCGCGCGTTACGCCGGCGGCTCGGCGGCCAGCGCCGAGCTGTTGGCGGCGCGCCGCGAAGCCTTGCTGCTCGCCGACCAGCGCGACGAGTTGCTGGCCGCCGAGGCGGCCGCCAACGCCGAACTGCGGCGCGTGTTGGGACGCCCGGCGGTGATCAAGGCGGGCGCCGCCGTGCCGGCCATCGACATCGATGCCGCGCATCTGCGCGCGCACCTCGAGCAACACCCCGACCTGCGCGTCTACGACGCGCGCGTGGCCGCCGCCAGCGCCGCCTTGCGTGAAGCCGAAGCGTCCAAGCGTCCCGACTGGAACGTCGAACTCGCCTACCAGCATCGCGGCCCGCGCTACGGCGAAATGGTGTCGGCGGAAGTCTCCATAGACCTGCCCTTGTTCAGCGCGCGGCGCCAGGACCCGACCATCGCGGCGCGCGCCGCCGACGTCGCCGCCATGAACGACGATCTCGCCGCCGCGCTACGTGTGCACGAAGCGGAACTCGAGCGGGATCTCGCTGACTACCAGCGCCTCGCGCAACAGCGCCAACGCATGCGCGACGCGCGCTTGCCGCTCGCCGAGCAGGCCTTGTCGCTCGCCTACCGTGCCTACGCCGCCGGCGAGGCCAGCCTCGCCGAGCTGTTGGCCGCGCGTCGTGAACTGGCGAACCTGCGCTTCGATGCGCTCAATCTCGATGCCGCGCTGACCATGGCCGCGGCCGGCATCTATTTCCGTTACGAGGGTGGCGAACATGACTGAGCAGGGCACCCAGGGGTTCGCGAAGTCGGCCCTGATGATGCTGGTGATACTGGCGCTCGGCATTGCCGTCGGCCTGGTCATCGGCCGTGGCGGCAAGACCGTCGACAACGCCACGCCGAGCGCCTCGCCGGCCGCCGCGCCGACGCCGGCCGAGCGCAAGGTGCTGTACTGGTACGACCCGATGAAACCGGACCAGCATTTCGACAAGCCGGGCCGTTCGCCCTTCATGGACATGGATCTCGTGCCGCGCTACGCCGAGCCGGCCATGACCGCGAGCGATGCGCCAGCCGCCGGCGGCGCCATCAAGCTCGATGCGGACCTGCCGCGTCGCCTCGGGCTGCGCACCGTGCAAGCGACACGCGGCCATCTCGAGTCGCGCATCGAGGCAGTCGGTGAATTCCAGTACAACCAGCGCGATGTCGCCAATGTGCAGGCGCGCGTCGACGGTTTCGTCGAACGCGTCCATGGCCGTGCGCCCGGCGACGTCGTCGCGCGCGGTGCGCCCTTGGTCACGCTGTTGCTGCCGGACTGGGGCAGCGCGCAGCAGGAATTCCTCGCCGTGCTGGAATTGGGCGATGCGCGCCTGGCGGACGCGGCGCGCACGCGCCTGCGCCTGCTCGGCATGTCCGCTGACCTGATTGCGCGCGTGGAGCAGACACGCAAGAGCGAGGCGCTCGTCACCCTCACCAGCCCACTGGCCGGCGTCATCACCACGCTGGACGTGCGTAGCGGCATGCGCGTGGCGGCCGGCGAGCCGCTCGCAACCATCAATGGCATCGACCCGGTGTGGCTGGAGGTGGCGGTGCCGGAGCAGCTCGCCGAGAGCGTACGCGTCGGCGCCGAGGTGCGCGCCGAGCTCGCCGCCTATGCCGGCACGGTGTTCCGCGGCGAAGTGGCGAGCATCCTGCCCGCCGCCGACAGCGCCACGCGCAGCGTGCGGGTGCGCGTCAGCTTCGCCAACGCCGATGGCCGCCTGCGTCCCGGCTTGAGCGCGCGGGTGACGCTGGCCGCGCCGCGCGGCGATGAAGTGGTGCTGGTGCCGAGTGCGGCGCTGATCCGCGGCGGCCAACAGGATCGCGTGATCATCGTCACCGATGACGGCCGCTACGCGCCGCGCGTGGTGCATGCCGGACGCGAAGCCGAGGGCCAGGTCGAGATCCTGCACGGGCTGGAGGCGGGCGTGACGGTCGCCGCCAGTGCGCAATTCCTGCTCGATGCCGACGCCAGTCTCAAGGGCGTGGCGCCGGAGATGCCGGCCATGCACGAGGGCCATGCGCCATGATTGCCAACATCATCGCGTGGTCCTTGCAGCGGCGCCTGCTGGTACTGCTGGCAAGCCTGGGCCTGGCGCTATGGGGCCTCGTGTCGCTGCGCGCGACACCGATAGACGCCTTGCCCGACCTGTCCGACGTGCAGGTGATCGTGCGCACCACCTGGGCCGGCCAGGCGCCGCAGATCGTCGAAGACCAGGTGACTTACCCACTCACCACCACCCTGCTGGCGGTGCCGGGCGCCAAGAGCGTGCGCGGTTATTCCGCGTTCGGCGATTCGTTCGTGTACGTGGTGTTCGCCGATGGCACCGATCTGTACTGGGCGCGGGCGCGCGTGCTGGAAACCCTCAACCAGCTGCAGGGTCGCTTGCCGGCGGGCGTGACGCCGGTGCTGGGGCCGGACGCGAGCGGCGTCGGCTGGATATTTCAATACGCGCTGGTCGATCGCAGCGGCCGACATGATCTCTCGGAACTGCGTGCCGTGCAGGACTGGCTGCTGCGTTTCGAATTGAAGGCGCTGCCCGATGTGGCGGAGGTCGCGACCATCGGCGGCATGGTGCGCCAATACCAGGTCCAGCTCGATCCCGAGCGCATGCTGGCGCGCGGCATCGGCGTCGATACGGTGATGAGCGCGGTGCGTGCCGCCAACCAGGAAGCGGGCGGCGGCGTGGTCGAACTCGCCGAAGCCGAATACATGGTGCGCGCCAGCGGCTACCTGCGCACGCTCGCGGACTTCGAAACCATACCGCTCGGCCTCGGCGCCAACGGCACGCCGTTGTTGCTGCGTGATGTCGCGCGCATCGCGCTCGGCCCCGAGCCGCGGCGCGGTATTGCCGAGCTCGACGGCGAAGGCGAAGCGGTTGGCGGCGTGGTGTTGCTGCGCGCTGGTCGCAACGCCAGCACCACCATCGCCGCGGTCAAGCGACGCCTCGCCGAACTCGCTCCCAGCCTGCCGGACGGCGTCGAGGTCGTGACGGTCTACGATCGCTCGCAACTCATCGAACGCGCCATCGACAACCTCAAGAACAAGCTCGGCGAGGAGCTGCTGGTGGTGGCGTTGGTGACCTGGCTGTTCCTCATGCACCTGCGCTCGGCGCTGGTCGCCATCGTCACCCTGCCGCTTGGTGTGCTGTGCGCCTTCGTCATCATGCAAAGCCGTGGCATCAACGCCAACATCATGTCGCTGGGCGGGATCGCGATCGCGATCGGCGCGATGGTCGATGCCGCCATCGTGATGGTGGAAAACGCCCATCGCCGTCTCGAACTGTGGCAGGACGCCCATCCCGGGCAGACGCTGGCCGCCCCTGCGCGCGTGCAACTGGTGGGCGAGGCGGCCATCGAAGTCGGGCCGGCCCTGTTCTGGAGCCTGCTCATCATCACCTTGTCGTTCACGCCGGTGTTCGCCCTCGAAGCGCAGGAAGGACGCTTGTTCGGACCGCTGGCGTTCACCAAGACCTATGCGATGGCGGCGGCGGCCGGCCTGTCGGTGACCCTGGTGCCGGTGCTGATGAGTTTCGCCATGGGCGGGCACATCACGCGCGAAGCGCGCAATCCGCTCAACCGTTTCCTGATCGCGCTCTACCTGCCGCTCTTGAACGCCGTGCTGCGTTGGCCGCGCGCCACCTTGCTGGTGGCGGCGCTGGCGCTGGCGAGCTGCATCCATCCGCTGCGCCAGCTCGGCGCCGAGTTCATGCCGGCGCTGGACGAAGGCGACCTGCTCTACATGCCGACCACCTTGCCCGGCCTGTCGCCGGCCGCGGCCAGCGCTCTCCTGCAGCGTACCGACCGTATGATCGCGGCCGTGCCGGAAGTCGAACACGTGTTCGGCAAGGCCGGTCGCGCCGAGACCGCGACCGATCCGGCGCCGCTCGAAATGTTCGAAACCAACATCAAGTTGAAGCCGCGTGACGAGTGGCGCGCCGGCATGACGCCCGAGAAATTGATGGCCGAACTCGACCAGGCGGTGCAGGTGCCGGGCCTCGCCAACCTGTGGGCGGCGCCGATCCGCACGCGCATCGACATGCTGGCTACCGGCATCAAGAGTCCCATCGGCGTGAAAGTGGCGGCCGCTTCGCTGGACGCCATCGATCGCGCCAGCACGGCGGTCGCCAAGGTCGCGCAAAGCGTGCCGGGCGTGAGCTCGGCGGTGGCCGAGCGCGCCACCGGCGGGCGCTACATCGACGTGCGCATCCGGCGCATGGATGCCGCGCGTTACGGCATGAGCGTCGCCGACGTGCAGCGCCTGGTCAGCAACCTCATCGGCGGCGAGAACATCGGCGAAGTGATCGACGGCCGCGCGCGCTACCCGATCAACCTGCGCTATCCGCGCGAGCTGCGCGACTCCGTGACGGCGCTGCGCGAACTGCCGTTCAGCGCGCCCGGCGGTCAGCGCCTGACCCTCGCCAGCGTCGCGGATGTGCTCATCAGCAGTGGGCCACCGGCCATCAAGAGCGAGAATGCGCGGCCGTCGGGCTGGGTGTATATCGACGCGCATGGCCGCGACCTGGTGAGCGTGGTGCACGACATCCAGCGCGCGGTCGCGCGCGAGGTCGAACTCGAGGACGGCGTGACCTTGAGCTATGCCGGACAGTTCGAATTCTTCGAACGCGCCCGCGAACGCCTGACGCTGGTGGTGCCGGCCGCGCTGGTCATCATCCTCATGCTGCTCTACCTCATCTTCACGCGTTTCGACGAGGCCCTGCTGATCATGGTGACTTTGCCCTGCGCGCTGGTCGGCGGCATCTGGTACCTGTACCTGCTCGGCTATCACTTCTCCATCGCGACCGCCATCGGCTGTATCGCGCTGGCCGGTGTCGCCGCCGAGTTCGGCGTGGTGATGCTGCTGTACATCAAGCACGCGCTTGAGGCCCATGGCGGGCGGCGCGACGAGGCCACGGTGCTGGCGGCGGTGCGTGAAGGCGCGGTGTTGCGGGTGCGGCCCAAGGCCATGACCGTGGCGGTGATCGTGGCCGGCCTGGTGCCGATCATGATGGGCCACGGCAGCGGTTCGGAGATCATGAGCCGCATCGCCGCGCCGATGGTGGGTGGCATGCTGAGCGCGCCGCTGTTGTCCTTGTTCGTGCTGCCGGCGGCCTACCTGTTGCTACGGCGAGTCAAAGATCTGTAGGTCCGATTTCTTCTGTTTGGGCGGCGGCTGGCGCTCGCGCGCCCGCTTGCCGTCGGCCGTGCGCTTGTCGTGCGCCGTGCGCTTGTCGGCCTTCTTCTTCTTGTTCTTCTTCTTGGATGGCGCGGTGTCGATATCGAGCGCGGCGGTGAGATCGCCGACCGCGGCGCGTACGCCGGGCAGCGGCGCGAGGTTGTAGCGGCGCGTGATGAGCTTGGCGATGGAGGTGGTGTCGTACACCGTGCTGTCGACGTAATGCTTGCGCGCGAAGGGCGAGACGATGATGGCGGGGATGCGTGTGCCGGGCCCGAAGCGGTCGCCCTGTGGCGGCGCCACGTGGTCCCACAGGCCGCCGTTCTCGTCGTAGGTGATGATGATGAGCGTCGACGGCCACAGCGTGCTGGCCTGGATGCGTCGCACCACCTCGGCGATGTGCTTGTCGCCGGACTCGATGTCGGTATAGCCGGGATGCTGGTTCAGTCTGCCGCTCGGCTTGTAGAAGCTCACTTCCTCGAGCGCGCCGTAGTCGATGGCCTCGAAGAATTCCTCGGCGTCCTTCAGGTGCGCGAGGCGCTCGGCGGTGCCGGGTGCGTATTTCGCGAAATAATTGAACGGCTGGTGATGCGCTTGGAAATTGGCGGCGCCGTTGTCGCTCTTGTAGATCACGCTGCGCGCGCCCGGCGCATGCACGGCATCGGCCTGCGCATCGCGCCATGCGCCGGCATACCAGGCCCAGGTCACGCTGCGCGCGCTCAAGGTGTCGCCGATGGTGGTGGCGGTTTGCGGCGGCAGCGGGTGGCCGGCCGGATCGGCGCGACTCGGGTCGCTGGCGAGCGGCGCGATGCCGCTCGGTTGAAACGGCGGCTGCACGGTGTTGACCGCGTAGCCGTCGGGTGTCACGGCGCGATCGGCGACGTAAAGCGGCGGCCCATCGACGGCGCGCGCCGGTGAATCGGCGCTGCGTCGCAGACGCCCTTGTTCGTCGAGTTCGGCACGCAGTTCCGGCGGCGCGTCCTTGTACTCGGGCGTGCACGCGCAGACCAGCCAGAAGTGGTTGAGAAAGGAGCCGCCGAAAGCGCCCATGAAGAAGTGATCGGCGAGCGTGTATTCCTGCGCGAGCTTCCACAGTTCGAGGCTCGCGCCGTTGTAGTGACCCATGCTCAAGGCGCCGGCATCGGACACCGCCGCGAACTGGTCGAGCCTGCCGCCGTTGATCTGCTCGATGTGCTGGTAGTAGCGGTGCACGAGATCGCGGCTCGGTACGTCGAGGCCGAGCTTGGCGCCGGCGGGATCGTCGATGGCGAACGGCCGGTTGGGCAATTGCGCCGGGAAGCGCGTATCGGCGCGCGGCGCGGCGCCGTGCGCGGCGGGGCTTTGCCACACCGGCGGCAGGAAGGGCAGCAGCGCGCCATTGCGATCGCGCTGCTCGTATTGCTCGGGCTTGGCGTTGGCGATGCCGTCGGCGCCCGGGAACAGGCCGTACAGGTTGTCGAAGCTGCGATTCTCGGCGTAGATCACCACGATGTGCTGGATGCTGTTCAGGCCCGGCGCGCGCGGCTTGTCGGCGGCGCCGACCTCGACCACGCCCAGCGCCATGGCGAGCGCCACCAGGAGAGCAAGCGGCTTGGTGATTGGGAACATGAAATCGACAGTCCTCGGGCGCGGGGCGGAGTATAGACCGGGCGTCGCGCGCCGCGCCGCACCGACAGTGCATTACCCGATGCGGGGCGGTGCGTGGCGGGCATAGCCGCTATACTCCCGGCCCCCTTCGTGAATCGTTAACGCCAGGCAGCCGCGCCATGAATCTCGTCATCGAAAAGAATCTCAGCGTCGCGATGCGCGACGGCGTGAGCCTCGCCACCGATGTGTATCGTCCGGCCGGCGACGGCGCGTGGCCGGTGGTGATGCTGCGCCTGCCCTACAACAAGGAGAACCCGGTGCTGCTGTTCCTGGCCGGCGACATCCTGCGCGTGGCGCAGGCCGGCTACGCGGTGGTGGTGCAGGACTGTCGTGGCACCTTCGCTTCGGGCGGCGCATTCGATCCCTACTTCCAGGAAGCCGAGGATGGCGCCGACGCCATCGCCTGGGCCGCGGCCCAGCCCTGGTGCAGCGGCGCGGTGGGCACCATGGGCGCTTCCTATTACGGCGCCACGCAGTGGCTGGCGGCTGGCCAGGCGCCGCCGGCGCTGCGTGCCATGGCGCCCTTCATCACCACCGACCAGTACTACGACCGCTGGACCTACCAGGGCGGCGCGTTTCAACTGGGCTTCATGCTGCAGTGGTGCGCCTCGACCTTCGCGCTCGGCGAAACGGTGAGGCGTCTCGGCCAGGGCCGTGCCGGGCTCGCCGAACTCGGCGCCGCGATTGCCGGCGGCGACGGCGTGGCCGCGGCCTACGAGCACCTGCCGCTCAACAGCGTGCCGGGGCTTGCCGATCTCGCGCCCTACTATTTAGACTGGCTGGCGCACCCGGGCTACGACGACTACTGGCGTGGCGCCGCGCCGTGCGAGCAGTACGAGAACATCACCGCGCCGGCGCTCAACTTCGGCGGCTGGTACGACCTCTTCCTCGGCGGCACGCTCGCCAACTACACCGGCATGAAGGCGCGCGGCGGCAGTGAAGCGGCGCGCACCCGGCAGCGCCTCGTGATCGGCCCGTGGGTGCACGGCTACAACGGCGGCGTCTATCCCGAGCGCAACTTCGGCCTGATGGCGATGGACGCCGTGGCCGACGTCACCGCCATGCAGATCCGCTGGTTCGATCACTGGCTGAAGGGCGAGGCCAATGGCGTGCCCGACGACAAGCCGGTCAAGCTCTTCATCATGGGCCTCGATGCCTGGCGCGAGGAGGCCGACTGGCCCTTGCCCGACACCCGCTTCGAGAAGTGGTACCTGCACAGCGGCGGCCGCGCCAATACCGCGGCCGGCGATGGTGAACTCTCGCCGCAGGCGCCGCGCGCTGAAACGCCCGATACCTATCTCTACGATCCGCGCGACCCGGTACGCACCTGCGGCGGCGCGACCTTCCTGCCCGGCCTCTTCATCGCCGCCAATGCCGGGCCGCGCGATCAGCGCGCCGTCGAAAGCCGCGCCGACGTGCTGTGCTACACCAGCGCCGTGCTCGCCGAGGACACCGAGCTCACCGGCCCGGTGAGCCTCACGCTGTACGTGAGCTCCTCGGCGCTCGACACCGATTTCACCGGCAAGCTGGTGGACGTCCATCCCGACGGCCGCGCCATGATCCTGACCGACGGCATCCTGCGCGCGCGCTATCGCGAGTCGCTGTCGGCGCCGAAGCTCATGCAGCCCGGCACGGTGTACGAACTCGTCATCGACATGGTCGCGACCGCCAACCTGTTTCGCGCCGGTCATCGCATCCGTCTGGAAGTGTCGAGCAGCAACTTCCCGCGTTTCGATCGCAACACCAACAGCGGTGGCGTGATCGCCGAGGAGAGCGCCGACGATTTCGTGGTGGCGACCAACCGCGTGTGGCATGACGAGCGCCATCCGTCGCATGTCGTGCTGCCCGTGATACGACGGTGAGGGCGGCCAGGACGCACCTGCCCCGCGCTCGTCATGGGCGGGGAGGCAGGCCATGAGCCGTGGTTTCATGCCGGGTTTCATCGTCTCGCTCGTCGCGGTGATCTTCTGGGGCGTGCAGCTGCCGGTGGCGAAGGACGCCTTCGTCGCGGTCAACCCGTTTCACCTGAGCCTGTTCCGCTACTGCGTGGCGGTGGCCTGCCTGGTGCCCTTCCTGGTGGCGCGCGAAGGCTGGGCCGCCTTGTCCTACCGTGGCCTCGGCGGCCGCGCCATCGTGCTGGGCCTGGTCGGCATGTGCTTGTCGCCGATGGGCGCCTTCGTCGGCATGTCGCTGTCGAGCGCCGAACATTGCGTGGTGCTGGGCGCACTGCAGCCGACCATGGCGGTGCTGGCGATGTGGTTCATGAAACGCCAGCGTCCGGCCAATTTCACGCTGGTATGCATCGCGCTCGCGTTCGCCGGCGTGGTGCTGGTGGTGACCAACGGCAATCTCGAATTCATCAACTCGAGCTCGCAGCTGCTCGGCGATCTGATCATCCTGCTCGGCGCCGGCTGCTGGGTGATCTACACCGCGGGCATCGGCCGCCTGACCGGCTGGAGCACCTGGCGCATCACGGTGTTGACCATGATCCCCGGCACGCTCGGCACCATGCTGCTGACTTCGGTGCTGGTGGCGGTCGGCCATATCCACGCACCGAGTGTCGCGGCCCTGCAGAGCGTGGCCTGGCAGCTCGCCTATCTCAGTCTCATCGGTGTGACGTTCTCGATGATGGCGTGGAATTTCGGTTCGCGGCGCATCGGCGTGCTGAACTCCAGCCTGTTGATCAACTTCATGCCGGTGGTGACCTTCACCTGGCGCGCGCTGCACGGCCACGCCTTTCATCGCATCGAGCTGCTCGGCGCGGCGATGGTGGTGGGCGCGCTGATTGCCAACAACATGTTCCTGCGTCGCCAGTACCTGGCGAGGACGCAGGCCGATTGATGTCGGTGCAAAATGTGCAAGGTCGTCCGACTGAAGTCGGACCCACAATCGACCATGGCCGCACATTCTTGTGTGGGTCCGACTTCAGTCGGACATTGATTTGCGCGGCAAACAGTGCGAGAGGCTGAGCCCGATGCACCACGCCACCCCCGAACAAGTCGGCCTGTGTTCCAAGCGTCTGTCGCGCATCGGCCCATGGATGCGCGAATGGGTGGACAGCGGTCGCCTGCCCGGCATGGTGACGCTGGTCGCGCGGCGCGGGCGCGTGGCCTGGTTCGACAGCTACGGCCTGCGCGACGTCGCGGCCGGCGCGGCGATGGGCACCGACACCGTGTTCCGCATCTATTCCATGAGCAAGCCCTTGACCAGCGTCGCCATCATGATGCTCTACGAGGAGGGCCGCTTTCAGCTCGACGACCCCATCGCCAGGCACCTGCCGATGTTCGCCGACATGCGCGTGTTCAGCGGTGGCAATGCCGAGCATTACGAGACGGTGGCGGCCAACGGGCCCATCACCTTCAAGCAGCTGCTCACCCATACCTCGGGCCTCACCTACGGTTTCCTGGAAGCGACGCCGGTCGATGCGCTGTATCGCCAGCACGGCGTCGATTTCCAGGTGGCCGACAAGCCCTTGCTCGACATGATGGCGCCGCTGGCGGCGCTGCCGCTGCTCAATCATCCCGGCGCCGAATGGAACTACAGCGTCGCGACCGACGTGCTGGGCGCGCTGGTGGAAGTGCTGGCTGGCCAGCCCTTCGAGCAATTCATGCGCGAACGCATACTCGTGCCGCTCGCCATGCATGACACCGATTTCCATGTGCGTGAAGACAACCACGGCCGCTTCGCCGCCAACTACACGCGCAGCCGCGACGGCGGCCTGAAGCAGATCGACAGCGCCACCGACAGCCGCTATCTCAAGCCGCGCACCTTGATCTCGGGCGGTGGCGGCCTGGTATCGACCGCCGCCGATTACTTCCGCTACTGCGCCTTCATGCGCAACCTGGGCGAACTGGACGGTGTGCGCCTGCTCGGCCGCAAGACCGTTGAATTCATGACGCGCAATCACCTGCGCGGTGACATGGCCGACATGGGCCAGCCGCGCTTCAGCGAATCGACCTATAGCGGCATCGGCTTCGGGCTCGGGTTCTCGGTGATGCTCGATCCGGCCAAGGCCGAGATCATCGGTTCGCCCGGTGAATACGCCTGGGGCGGCGCCGCCAGCACCGCGTTCTGGGTCGATCCGGTCGAAGACATGACGGTGATCCTGCTCACCCAGTTGCTGCCGTCATCGACCTATCCGCTGCGTCGCCAGCTGCGCGTGCTCACCTACCAGGCCATCGTCGACTGAAGGCCAGCGGACGGCGGCGTGGCGACGGGCGCGCGACCGCCATTTGCAAAACAATGCCGCCTGCGGAGCCAAGCCCTTCTAAGCCCGGCCGCGAATTGCTACCGTCGGCGGGCCGTTGCCCTTGACAGCGAATCCCCATGGTGAAAAAGCGTAGCGCCCCCAAGTTCGAAGCAGCTCGCAGCGAGCCTGGCGAGACCCTGTCGGCATGGCGGCCGCCGACCGCGGACGTGCCGCCCGCGCCGCACCGGACCGGCGCCGCGACTTTCGGCGGCGCATCCGAGTCGAGCGGCGCCCTCTCGCTCCATACCCCCAGCGCTTCGAATCCACCGCATGACGCCAGCGCGCCCCTGACACTGCGCTCGGCCGACCTGCCGGCGAGCTACAACGATCCCTTGTTGCCGTCCTATTGGCATCTCGGCGGCACGGGCGGCGCGACCAAGGGCATCAATGTCAGCGCGGTATGGAACGAGTTTCGCGGCACGGGCGTGCTGCTCGGCATCGTCGACAACGGCGTCGATTACCTGCACCCGGAGCTGGCCGCCCATTACGACACCACCCGCGACTACGACGCCGCCCAGGGTGACTTCGACGCCTATCCGACGCTCGCCGGCGACAACCACGGCACCGCCGTCGCCGGTACGGCCGGCGCGCTGCTCGACAACGGCGTGGGCGGCGCGGGCGCCGCGCCCGGCGCGACGCTGGCGGGCTACCGCATCACTTTCGGCACCGGCACCGAGAGCCAGGTGGGCGACGTGTTCTCGCGTCTCGACCAACTGGATGTCGCCAACAACAGCTGGGGCTACTCGGGATTCCTCGGCGACAACTTCCTGTCCTCGGTATTCGCACCCGCCGCCAATGGCCTGCTGCAGGCCCTGCACGGCGGCCGCCAGGGACTCGGCACCATCGTGGTGTTCGCGGCCGGCAACGAGGGCGCGAGCGGGCAGAACGTCAATTACCACAGCTTTCAGAATCACCGCGGCGTGGTCAGCGTCGCCGCGCTCGACAGCGCCGGCAACGTCGCGAGTTTCTCGACGCCGGGCGCGGCGCTGCTGGTGGCGGCGCCGGGCGTCAACATCCAGACCACCGACCGCGTCGGCGCGGCGGGTTACAACAGCACCAACGCCGTGACCTTGAGCGGCACCTCGTTCGCCGCGCCGCTGGTCAGCGGCGTGGCGGCGCTGATGCTGGAAGCCAATCCCGCGCTCGGCTGGCGCGACGTGCAGGAGATCCTCGCCTCCAGCGCGGTGCTGAGCGGCGGCAGCGGCGCGTGGGATCTCAATGGCGCCAGCAACTGGAACGGCGGCGCCATGCATGTCGGTCACGCTTTCGGCTTCGGCCTGGTGGACGCCATGGCGGCGGTGCGCATGGCCGAGAGCTGGCGCGCGCAATCGACCTCCGCCAACGAACTGGTGACGGGCGCGACGCTGTTTCCCGGTGACGCGCTCGCCGATCTCGGCAGCCTGCAATACGGACTCACGCTTGGTGAAGGTCTGCGTATCGATCGCGTCGAGGTCGACATCGTCATCGAGCACGCCTCGATAGGCGATCTCAGCATCACGCTCACCAGTCCGAGCGGCACCCAGAGCGTGCTGTTCGCCAATCCGCCCACCACCCAGGACAACATCGTCTTCACGTTCTCCACCACCCACAGCTGGGGTGAGCTGTCGAACGGCAGCTGGACGGTGTCCATCAACGACACCCTGGCCGGCAATGCCGGCGTGGTGCACCAGGTCGGGGTCTATGCCTTCGGCGATGCGGCTGTCGACGACACCTACGTCTATACCGGCGAATTCCATCGCTTCGCCGACCTCGACGCCAGCCGACTCGTGCTGACGGACGCCAATGGCGTCGACACCATCAATACCGCCGCCATCGCCGGCGACACCTCGATCGATCTGCGCGAAGGGCATGCCAGCAGCATCGATGCTCGCGTCGTCAATCTCGCGGCCGGCACCGTCATCGAGAACGTCGACAGCGGTGACGGCAACGACGTCCTGCACGGCAATGGCGTCGCCAATTCGCTGCGCGGCTGGCGCGGCGACGATCAGCTGTTCGGCGATGCCGGCAACGACACGCTCGACGGCGGCGCCGGCAACGATCGCCTGGACGGCGGCGCCGGCATCGACCTCATGCGCGGTGGCCAGGGCAACGATGTCTATGTCGCCGACGAGCTCGGCGACGCTGTCGAAGAAGCGCAGGATGCCGGCCTCGACACCGTCGAGACCGGTCTTGGCGTCTACACCTTGAATGCCAATGTCGAGAACCTGACCTACACCGGCGGCGCCACCCTCACCGCCACCGGCAATGCGCTGGCCAACCTCATGCTGGGCGGCGCCGGCAATGACAACATCAGTGGCGCCGACGGCGCCGACACGCTGTTCGGCGGCGCCGGCAACGACATCTTGGATGGCGGCGCGGACATCGACTACGCCTGGTTCAGCTACCTGCTGGGCGATTACAGCATCGTGACCTTGGGCGGTGTCACGACCGTCACGCACCTGGTCGGCGCCGAGGGCGTCGACACCCTGACCCATTTCGAATTCCTGCGTTTCTCCGACCAGTTGTTCTCGCTCACCAGCCTGCCGATAGACGGCGACGATGGCGACAATGTCCTGCTCGGCACCGCCAGCGACGACACCCTGCGCGGCTTCGGTGGCAACGATCGCCTGCGCGGACTGGGCGGCGCCGACGTGCTCGATGGCGGCCTCGGTAACGACACGGCGGACTATTCCGGCAGTGCGGGTGCCGTGAACGTCAATCTCGCGAGCGGCAGCGCCAGCGGCGGCGATGCCGCGGGCGACAGCTTCGTGTCGATCGAAAACCTTATCGGCTCGAGCGGCAACGACGTGCTCGGCGGCGATGGCGCCGCCAACCACGTGCAAGGCGGTGATGGCGACGATAGCCTGAGCGGTGGCGGCGGCGCCGACGTGCTGGCCGGCGAAGCGGGCGACGACACCTATGTCCTCGCCGATACCAGTGCCAACCTGGTGGAAGTGGCCGGCGGCGGCATCGACACCGTGCGCGTCAGCATGACGAACTACACGCTGGCCGCGGAGTTCGAACGCCTGGTCTATACCGGCAGCGGCGCTTTCACCGGCGTCGGCAATGGCGCCAACAACGAAATCATCGGTGGCGACGCCGCCGACAGCCTCGACGGCGCGGGCGGCGATGACGTGCTGGACGGCGGCGTGGGCAATGACACCCTGCGTGGCGGCAGCGGCAACGACAGCTACCGCGTCGACAGCAGTGGCGACGTGCTGGTGGAAACCTCCACCGGCGGCATCGACACCGTCGTCACCACGCTCGCCAGCTTCACGCTCGCGAATTACTTCGAGAACTTGCGCTACGCCGGCAGCGGCGGCTTCAGCGCCATCGGCAACACGCTCGCCAATGTGCTGGAGGGCGGCGTCGGCAACGATACGCTGGACGGCCGCGGCGGCGCCGACCAGATGAGCGGAGGGCAGGGCGACGATACCTACGTGGTCGACAACGTCGGCGACGTGGTCAGCGAAGCCGCGCTCGGCGGCACCGACACCGTGCGCACCAGTCTCACGCTCCATACGCTCGGCAGCGAAGTTGAAAACCTGGTTTATACCGGCACCAGCGCGTTCACCGGCACCGGCAATGGTGGCGCCAACCAATTGAGCAGCGGCGCCGGGGCCGATGTGCTGGACGGCGGCCTCGGCGCCGATGTCATGAGCGCCGGCAGCGGCAGTGATACCTACGTGGTCGACAACGTCGGCGACGTGATCGTGGAAAGCGTGAGCGCCGGCACCGACACCGTGCGCGTGAGCCTCGCCGCTTACACGCTCGGCGCCAATCTCGAGAACCTGGTCAACATCGCCGCCACCGGCATCAACGCCGTCGGTAATGCACTCAACAACACCCTGACCGGCGGTAACGGCGCCGACACCCTGTCGGGCCTGGCTGGCAACGACGTGTTGAATGGCAACGGCGGCGCCGATGTCTTGCAGGGCGGTGACGGCACCGACACCCTGAACGGCGGCAGCGGCGCCGATGACATGGCTGGCGGCGCGGGCAACGACACCTACACGGTCGACGATGCGGGCGACGTGGTCAGCGAAGCACTCAGCGCCGGTACCGACACCGTGCGCGTCGCGCTCGCGGCTTACACCATGTCCGCCAACCTCGAAACCATGACGGTGACTTTCGCCGGCGGCGCGCTGGTGTTCGGCAACGCGAGCGCCAACAGCATGACCGGCGGCAACGGCAACGATCAGCTGTCGGGCCTCGACGGTAACGACAGTCTCACCGGTGGCGCCGGCGACGACCTGCTGGTCGGCGGCAACGGCAACGATGCCTTGGTCGGCGGCGTGGGCATCGATCGGCTCGAAGGCGGCGTCGGCAACGATACCTATACCGTCGACACCGACGGTGACCTGGTGGTGGAACTCGCCGGTAGCGGCACCGACGCCGTGCGCAGCGCCTTGGCCAGCTACACGCTGCCCGCCGACGTGGAGAACCTCACGCTGACGAGCACGCTGGGCGCGAGCGGCACCGGCAACGGCCTCGCCAACGCCCTGACCGGCGGCGCCGGTAACGACAGCCTTTTCGGTCTCGGCGGCAACGACACCTTGAACGGCGGTCTCGGCGTCGATCGCCTGGAGGGCGGCGGCGGCAACGATACCTACAGCATCGACACCCTCACCGACGTGTTGGTCGAGAGCGCGGGCGGCGGCACCGACACCGTGCGCACCACCAACCTCGCGGGCTTCACCCTCGACGCGGAGTTCGAGAACCTGACCAACCTGTCGGCCATCGCCTTCACCGGCACCGGCAACAATGTTGCCAACGTGCTCACCGGCGGCGGCGGCGGCGACACCTTGTGGGGCCTGGCCGGCGATGACAGCTTGTCCGGCGGGCTGGGCAACGATGTCCTCATCGGTGGCGGCGGCCGCGACACCTTGACCGGCGGCGGCGGCGCGGACGTGTTTCGCTACACCGCGCTCGGCGATCTCGGCGCCACCAGCACGACCACCGACACGCTGCGCGACTTTCTGCATGCGCAGTTTGATGTCATCGACCTGTCAGCCCTCGATGCCAACAGCCTGGTGGCGGGCGACCAGGCGTTTTCCTTCATAGGCACGGCGGCGTTCACATTGAACGCCGGAGAACTGCATTACGCGGTGAGCGGCACCACGTCGTCGCTGAGCGGCGACGTCGATGGCAATGGCGTGGCGGACTTCGTGCTGCAGCTGACGTCGGTGACGACGCTGGTGGCGGGCGATTTCGTCGTGTGAGTGCGCCCTGTAGGTGCGAATTCATTCGGACATCCGAGACGCGCTCGCCTGCATGCATTTCAATGTCAGACTGAAGTCTGACCCACGGGGAGATACCCCCCGCTCCTCAATACCGCGCATCCGGCGGCTTGCCGCCTTGCGGCCAGTCTTCGTTCTTGCGCGCGAAATCCGGACGCGGTTGCTTGATGACGTAGGCGGCGATGTCGAACGCGGCCTGGTCGTCGAGGCTGCCGCCTTGGCCCAAGGGCATGTTGGCCTTGATGAAGGCCGCCGCGGTGTTGAGTCGCGCCAGGCCGGCGCCGATGTTGAACGCCTTGTCGCCCCACAGCGGCGGCACGAATTCGGCGGTGCCGATGACGCCGCGACCGGCGCCGTTCTTGCCGTGACAGCTCACGCAGTGTTCGGCGTAGAGCGGCGCGCCGCGTTCGGCGCTCGCGGCCCGCGGCGCTTCGAAGCGCAGAAAGCCGCGACCCTTGACGCTCTCGCCGGTGGGCACTTCGCGCGACAGCCATTGCATGTAGGTCAGGATGGCGGTCATTTCCGGCGCATCGGCCGGCATGCGCTTGCCGTTCAGCGAGCGCTCGAAGCAGTCGTTGATGCGATCTTGCAAGGTGTTGACCTGCGCATTGCGTGCCCGGTATTCGGGGAACACACCCCAGATGCCGACCCACGGCGCGGCGGCCGGGGTGCGACCGCCATCGAGATGACAGTTGGTGCAGGTCAGCGCGTTGCCACTATAGGCCGCCGCGTATTTCGGCGCGTTGCTCAAGATGCGGCGGCCATGGGCAATGGCGGCGCCCACCGGGCCGTCGGGCAGGGGCGCGTCGTGCCAGCCGGGATAGTCGGTGGGCGGCTGGCTGAGCTTGTCGGCGGCGCTCGCGGCGCCGAACAGGGCGAGGCACAGCGGCAACGCCGCCAGCCACACAGCCATTGCGCCACGGCGCACGCCCAGCCTCGTCATCGCGCCGCGCTCAACCCGCGAAGCAGTAGGTACAGCCGCGCGACTGCGCGCCATGCACCGCGATCACGCCCGAGGGTGCGACGAACACACCGGGCATGACCGCTGCCAACCACTCCTTCTTGATCGCTTCGGCGTCGCCATTGGTGCTCTTGGCGAAGGCCATGCTGTAGTGGTGGATGGCCATGCCGCAGGTCGCGACTTTCACGCCGCGCGCCATGAGCTTGTCGAGGCCGGCTTCCATGAGCGGCAGATCGCCCGCTTTCAGATTGGCGAAGGGATTGCGCGTGGCGGGCGCCTTGGTCTGCGGATCGTCGATCTTGAAGAACTCGCCGAACTTGTACTTAGCCCACACGCTGTCGCCGAGCGTGAGCGGGAACGCCGAGTGACGCAGCACGATCACCACGCCGAGTTCCGATTCTGGCACGCCGTAGGCCTGGGCGCCGGTCATGAGAAACACGTGCGACCACATCAAGGGCATGCCGTTGTGGTGCTGGGGCGCGTCGTAGACCTGGCGATGCTTGCCGGGGATGGTGTCGAGCCAGCGCTCGAAGTCGGTGCCGGTGGCGGCGGGCGCGTCGGCGGCCTGGGCGCCGGACACGCTCGTCGCGCTGCCGAGCGCGACAGCGGTGGCGGCGGCCACGCTGCCTAGGAAGCCGCGGCGTTGTTCGGAAGGAAGCTTGCTGGTCATGGGATTCTCCTGAATGTAGTCACCGGCACCGCATCGCGAAGTCCATCGCGACGCGCGCCTATGCTACTTGCTGACGCAGGAAAAAACCCGACCTCGCGCAGTTTTTGCAGTCGTCAGTCGCGGCGCGACTGCGCGGCGCCGACCACGCCGCCGTCCAGCGACAGGGCAACGTCGGTGAGGACGTCCCAGCAATAGAGCGCGAGCGAGGTGTCGACGAACAAACGATAGCCGGGCGTGCCGGCCTCGCCGGCACGCAGCAGCACGGCACTCATCAGTGCCACCTGGGTCTGGGCAATGGCATCGTCACCGAACGACGCGCCGACGTCGACCGCGCACAGGCGCGCGAGCACTTCGAGCGCGCGCCGGCCATCGATGGCGATGCAGGCGAGGCCATGCTGGCGTGGCACGATGTAGGCGCCGGATGGGGCATCGTGCTGCCAACGTGCGACCAGCGTGTCCGTCAGTCCGGCGCTGCCGTCGCCCTCGTCGAAGATCAGGAAATCCTGCGCGCCGAGCCGCGCAACCACCGCGCCGCTCGCGTCACGACACCAGCGATTGGGCGTGCCGGGCAGCATCACGCCCGCGCTGTGCAGCCAGTCGGTGGTGCCACGGCCCTTGAAGCCGATGCGTGGTCGATGGCTGAGGCAGCGCAGCCACGGGCCGTCGTCGTTGCGTGTCGCCGATGCGGGGTGGCCGTGCACGCGCGCGCACACCTGGTAGCCGTTGATGCTTTGCCACTCCGCCGCGAGCGGCGCCAGGCGTTCGTGCAAGGGCCCGCGTCGTGAGTGCAGGGCGGCTCGATGATCGAGGGGCGTGTTCATAGTTTCTGCCGCGCGTTGTCGGCGTCGTAGAACGGCAGTGGCACCACTTCGGCGCTGACGCGGGCGCCGCCGCCGGCCAGCTTGATGTCGAAGCGCGCACCGACCTCGGCCATGTCCGGCGCCACGTAGGCGAGACCGATGATGTGCCCGACCGCTTCGGAATACGCCACCGAGGTCACGCGCCCGACGATGTCGTTGCCGCGCAGGGTCAGGCTGCATTCCTCCGGCACGGGCGTACCCGGCGGCAGGCGGAAGCCGACCAGGCGCCGCGTGAGGCCGCGGCGCGCCATGGCCTCGATGGCGCGCTGGCCGACGAAGAACGGCTTGTCGCCGGCGACCGCCCAGTTCATGTCCACTTCTTCGGGATAGCTGAGTCCGTCGCTGTCCTGGCCGACGATGATGTGGCCTTTCTCGAGGCGTAACAGCCGCTGCGCTTCGATGCCTACCGGTGTCACGCCGAGTTCGGCGCCGCGCGCCATCAACAGCCGCCACAGCGCATCGCCGTGATGGGCGGGCACGTGCACTTCCCAACCGAGTTCGCCGACGAAGCCGACGCGCATGAGGCGCGCGGCCAGGCCGCCGACAAGGCCTTCGCGGCATTCGGAAAAGCCGAAGGCGGTGGCCGACAGATCCACGCCGTTGACCAGCGGCGCGAGCAGTTCGCGCGCCGCCGGGCCGGCGACGTTGATGGCGGCCCACGCGCTGGTGACGTGGATGAGATCTACCTCGAGTTGCCACTGCGCCTGCCAGCGCAGCATCTGGCGATAGACCGCGTCGACGCCGGTGGTGGTGGCGGTGACGTAGAAGAAATCCTCGGCGAAGCGTGCCGCGATGCCGTCGTCGCTGATGATGCCCGCCTCATCGGTCATCAACACGTAACGCAGGCGTCCGAGCGGCTGCTTGGCGTAACGGAAAGTGTAGATGCGTTCGAGAAACTGCGCCGCGTCGGGGCCGCGCACTTCGATTTTGCCGAGCGTCGAGACATCGATGAGGCCGACGCGCTGGTGCACGGCCGCCGCTTCACGCGCCGCGGCCGCCGCCGTACTGCTGGCCTCGCCGTAGTAAGCGGGGCGGTGCCAACTGCCGGCCGGCATCATGCGTGCGCCGTGGGCGAGGTGCCAGTCGTGCATGGGCGTGCGCCGCAGCGGCTGGCGATCGCGCCCGGCGAGATGCGCGATGGGCTCGGGCAGGATGGGCGGGCGCTGCGTGGTGAGCCGCGCGCCGGTCAACACCGCGCCCTGCTCGGACAACGCGATGCGCAGCGTGTTGGCGGCCGAATAGCGGCCCTGCGAGGGGCCCATCACCGCGGTCGAATAACGCTTGACGAGATTGATGTCGGTATAGCCGGCAATGACCGCGTCTTCGATGTCCTTGACCTGCAGGTCTTCATCGACGTCGACGAAGTCGCGGCCACGCTCGTCGTGCACGATGGGCCAGGCGTGGCCATCGGGCGTTTCGAAGGGCGCCGACGGTGGCGCCTCGTCTCGCGTGAGTCCCAGCGCGTGCGCCGCCAGCGCGCCCGCGTGACGTCCATCGGCCATGGCCGCGTCGAGCGAGGCGCGCCCGTTCACGGCGCCGGCCAACATGGCGTGGGCATTGTCGGCGGGTGCGCGTACCACGAACCAGGCGCCGTCGGCTTCGGCGGTCATGTCGCCACCGGCTTGCGACACCAGTTGCGCGGCGGGCATCCAGCCGGCGCTGACACACAGGAGATCGCAGGGCAGGGTGCGCGGCTGGCCGCTGCCGTCGGCGGCCCGCACCACCGCGCCCGCCAGTTCATGGCCGAGCTTGCGCGTCAGCGCTTCGGAGACGACGTGGCCATGCAGGATCTCGACGCCCGCGGTATGCAAGGCGTCCTGCATCGCGTCGCCGTCACGCGCGTCGCGCATGTCGACCACCGCCGCCACTTCGATGCCGGCATCGAGCAGGTCGAGCGCCGCGCCGTAGCCGGCCGCGGTGGCGGTCAACACCACCGCGCGCGTGCCGGGCTTGACGCCGTACAGGTGCATGAGGCGTTGCGCCGCGCTCGCCAGCATCACGCCGGGCGCGTCGTTGTTGCGGAACACCGCCGGCTGTTCGATGACGCCGGTGGCGGCGATCACCACGCCGGCGCGGATCTTGTAGTAGTGGTTGGCGTCCATCGCCGCCAGCCAGTTGTCGGCGAACCAGCCGCTGCAGGTGGCATTGCTCAGCACGCTGATGCGCGGCTCGGCGGCGACGGCCGTGCGCAATTCATGCAAGGCGGCGCGCGCGGCGCCGGCGTCCAGCGCGTGGCGGCCATGGTTCAAGGCGCCGCCGAGTTGCGCACCGTCGTCCACCACGATCACGCGCGCGCCATGCGCGGCCGCCGACAGCGCCGCGCTCATGCCGGCCGCGCCACCGCCGATCACGGCGACGTCGGCGAAGCGATGGATGTGATCGACGGTCTCGTGCTCGGCGCTGCGCTCGACGCGCCCGAGGCCGGCCATGCGTCGGATCACGGGCTCCCAGAATCGCCAGGCGCGGCCCGGCTTGTAGAACGCGTGGTAGTAGAAGCCGACCGGCAGGAAGCGGCTCACGGCTTCGACCGCGCGGCCCCAGTCAAAGGCGAGATTGCCGGCCACGTTCTGCGCGCTGACGTTAAGCCCCGCTTCGATCAGGCGCGCGTCGGCGCGCACGTTGGGCTCCGGCCCGACCTGCACCAGGCAGTTGGCATCGTTGCCGGCCAGGGCATGGATGCCGCGTGGACGGTGGTACTTGAACGAGCGCGACAGCGTGCGCACGCCGTTGGCGGCCAGCGCGCTGGCGATGGTGTCGCCGGCATAGCCGTTGTAACACTCGCCGTCGAAACGAAAGCGGATGAGCCGTTCACGATCGATGAGTGAACCGTAGGGCGCCGCCAGGCGCATGTGCGTGCGCTTGCTCATGCGTCCTTGCCCGTGTCGCGCGCGCCGAACAGCCGCGACGCCGGGTAGGTGGTGAGGATGGTGTCGGTGGCGGTGTCGCGCTCGGCGATGAACCAGTAGGCGCTGGCGCTATGGAACCACCATTCGCGCACCACGCCGCGCGTGTTGTTCTCGATGAACAGGTATTCCGCCCAGCGCCGGTCGTCGACGCTCGCCGGCTCGGGCATGGCGCTGACGGTGCCGCCGTAGACGAACTCGGAAATATTGCGCGGACCGTTCAAGGGACAATTCAGGATCTTCATCTGTCAGTGTCCGACCGAGGCCGCGCCTTTCTCGCCGACCTGCGCATAGTCGTAGAAGCGCTCCAGCGAGAAGGGCGCGCACAGGTGATGGGGTTTGCCGGTGGCGATGGTCTCGGCCATGCAGGTGCCGGACACCGGCGTGGCCTTGAAGCCCCAGGTGCCCCAGCCGGCGTCGATGTAATAGTTCTCGAGCGGCGTCAGGCCCATCACCGGGCTGAAGTCCGGCGTCATGTCGGCCATGCCCGCCCATTGGCGCAGCACGCGCAAGGAACCGATGAAGGGAAACAGTTCCAGCATGTGCATCATGAGGTCTTCCTTGAATTCGAGCGTCGAACGCGTCGAATACAGGGGATAGGGATCGGTGGAGCCGCCCATTACCAGTTCGCCGCGCGCCGACTGCGAGACGTAGATGTGCAGAGAGCCGGACACGATGATCGGATCGAGAAACGGCTTGACCGCTTCCGACACGCAGGCCTGCAGCGGAATGGTGCGTATGGGCAGGCGGAACCCGGCCATGCGCGCGAGCTCCGAACTCATGCCGGCCACCGCCTGCATGGCCTTGCCGCAGGCGATGCTGCCGCGATTGGTGTCGATGCCGACCACGCGGTTGTGCTCGACGCGAATGCCGGTCACTTCAGTGTGGGTGTGGATCTCCACTCCGAGCTCGGCGGCGCGCTGCGCATAGCCCCAGGCCACCGCGTCGTGGCGCGCGATGGAACCCGGCGGATGGTAGAGCGCGCCGAGAATGGGATAGCGCACGTCGTCGGCGAGATTCAGTTCCGGGCACAGGCGCGCGATGTCATCGGGATAGACCAGGCTCGAATCGACGCCCAGGTGCTGATTGACCTCGGCGCGCCAGCGCGCGGTGCGCATGGCGGCGTCGGTGTGGGCCAGCGTCAGGTGGCCGCGCTCGCCGTACATGATGTTGAAATCGAGTTCGTGGCTGAGATTGCCGAACAGGCGCACCGATTCATCGTAGAAGCGCACGCCCTCGGGCGTCAGGTAATTGGAGCGCACGATGGTGGTGTTGCGCGCGGTATTGCCCGACGCGAGGTAGCCCTTCTCCAGCACCGCGACCTTGGTGATGCCAAACGTGCGCGCCAGGTAGTAGGCGCAGGCGAGCCCGTGGCCGCCGCCGCCGATGATGACGACGTCGTAGGACGGTTTCAGCGCGGGCGTCGCCGGCAATTGCCGCGCTGGCCGCCCGCCGGAGAGACCGCGTTTAATCAGGTCAAGCATGCAATGTGGTGGTGTGGCGCCATCGCCCCTGTAGGTGCGAATTCATTCGCACGTTCAATCCAGACCAGTACCGGCATACGAATTTAAACGACCGGCAGATCAACAATCCAGCGTGTTCTTGCGCTCCCATTCGCTCAAGTGCGCCGTGTACTCGCGCCACTCGCCCATCTTGAGCTTGATGTAGGACGCCACGAACTCCTCACCCAGCACCGCGGCAATCTCCTTGTTCTTCTCGAACAGGCGCAAGGCATCGAGCAGCGTGGCAGGCAGGCGCTTGGCCGACTTGATGGTGTGGCCCTCGGTGTACATGTTGATGTGCAGCGGCGCGCCCGGGTCGCGCTTGTGCGCGATGCCGTCGAGGCCGGCGGCGAGGATGCCGGCCTGCGCGAGGTAGGGATTGGTGGCGCCGTCCAGCAGGCGCAGTTCGAAACGCCCGGCGTCCGGCACACGAATCATGTGGGTGCGGTTGTTGCCGGCATAGGTCACCGCGTTCGGCGACCAGGTCGCGCCGGAGCTCGTGACCGGCGCATTGATGCGCTTGTAGCTGTTGACCGTCGGGTTGAACAGCGCGCACAGGGAAGTGGCGTGCTGCATGATGCCGCCGAGGAAGTGATAGGCGAGCTGCGACAGGCCGAGCGCGTCGCGCGCGTCGAGGAACAGGTTCTTCTTGCCGGCGGTGTCCCACACCGAGACATGGGAATGGCAGCCGTTGCCGGTCAGGTGCGGGAACGGCTTGGGCATGAAGGTCGCGCGGTAGCCATGGTTCTCGGCGATGGTCTTGACCATGTACTTGAAGAACACGTGACGATCGGCGGTGACCAGCGCGTCGTCGTAATCCCAGTTCATTTCGAACTGGCCGTTGGCGTCTTCATGGTCGTTCTGGTACGGGCCCCAGCCGAGTTCCAGCATGGCGTCGCAGATCTCGCGGATCACCGGGTAGCGTCGCATCAAGGCCTGCTGGTCATAGCAGGGCTTGCCCTGGTCGTCGGCCGGATCGGACAGGCTGCGGCCGTCCGGCGAGGTCAGGAAATATTCGCACTCGACGCCGCTCTTCATGCGGTAGCCGAGCTTGGCGGCCTTGGCGACCTGGCGTTTCAACACCACGCGCGGCGAGGCTTCGACTTCCGCGCCGTTCATCCACAGGTCGGCCGCCAGCCAGCCGATCTCCTTGTTCCATGGCAATTGAATGAGGCTGTCGGGATCGGGGCGGCCGAACATGTCGGGGTGGGCAGGCGTCATGTCCAGCCACACCGCGAAGCCGGCAAAGCCGGCGCCGTCGCGCTGCATCTGCTTGATGGCGCTGGCCGGCACCAGCTTGGCGCGCAGCGTGCCGAACAGGTCGACGAAGCTGATGAGGAAATACTTGATGCCGCGCGCCTTCGCGACTGCTGCCAGATCGGTTGCCATGCTATGCCTCCTTAGAGGGCTGAATCATCAGCCTGCCCAATGCCGTGCTGCCTCGACGCGCGCGCGCGCCGCCGCGCTTCAGAACTTGCCGTGCCCGGGTATCCAGTCAGTGCCCGCCAGCGGCACCTTGGCCATGGCCGCCGCTTCTATGGTCAGCGCCACCAGGTCTTCGGGCTCGAGGTTGTGCACATGGCTCTTGCCGTTGGCGCGCGCCAGGGTCTGGGTCTCGAGCGTCAGCACGCGCAGGTAATTGGCCAGGCGTCGTCCGCCGAGCTCGGGGTCGAAGCGCGCCGCGAGCTCGTCGTTCTGGGTCGAGATGCCGGTCGGGTCGCGGCCTTCGTGCCAGTCGTCGTAATAGCCGGCCGAACTGCCGAGCGCGTTGTACTCGTCTTCGAGATCGGGGCTGTTGTCGCCGAGAGCTATCAATGCCGCTACGCCTATCGACACCGCGTCGGCGCCCATCGCCAGCGCCTTGGCGACGTCGGCGCCGCTGCGTATACCGCCCGACACGATGAGCTGCACCTTGCGATGCATGTCGAGCTCCTTGAGCGCTTCCACCGCCTGGCGCAGGGCCGGCAGCGTCGGTATGCCGACGTGTTCGATGAACACATCTTGCGTCGCGGCGGTCCCGCCCTGCATGCCGTCCAGCACGATGACGTCGGCGCCGGCCTTCACCGCCAGCGCGGTGTCGTAATAGGTGCGCGCGGCGCCAATCTTGATGTAGATGGGTTTCTCCCACTCGGTGATTTCACGCAGCTCCTGGATCTTGATCTTCAGATCGTCCGGGCCCGTCCAGTCGGGATGCCGACAGGCGCTGCGCTGATCGATGCCGGCCGGCAGGTTGCGCATGCCGGCCACGCGCTCGGAGATCTTCTGGCCGAGCAGCATGCCGCCGCCGCCGGGCTTGGCGCCCTGGCCCACCACCACTTCGATGGCATCGGCGCGACGCAGGTCGTCGGGATTCATGCCGTAACGCGAGGGCAGCAATTGGTACACCAGCAGGCGCGAGTGCTCGCGTTCTTCCGGCGTCATGCCGCCGTCACCGGTGGTGGTGCTGGTGCCGGCGATGGTCGCGCCGCGGCCCAGCGCTTCCTTGGCCGGCGCCGACAGCGCACCGAAGCTCATGCCGGCGATGGTGATCGGGATCTTGAGCTCGATGGGCTTCTTCGCGTAACGCGTGCCGAGCGTGACGCTGGTGTCGCAACGTTCGCGATAACCTTCCAGCGGGTAGCGCGACATGCTGGCGCCGAGGAACAACAGGTCGTCGAAGGTCGGCATCACGCGCTTGGCGCCGAAGCCACGGATGTCGTAGATGCCGGTGCGCGCGGCGCGCTGGATCTCGGCGATCACCTGGCGCGGGAAGGTCGCCGATTCGCGCAGCCGCGAATGCAGTTCCGCGGTGTTGACGGAGTCGCGTTTGCGACGGCGCTTAGTAGGCATCGGCGTTGTCCACGTTGAAGTTGTAGAGTTTGCGCGCCGAGCCGAAGCGGCGGAATTCGGCGGCGTCGGCGCCGCTCACGCCGGCCTCGCGCAAGAGGCTGTCGAGTTCGTACTTGTGCTTGTCCTTCATGACTTTCTCGACGCAGTCGGCGCCGAGGCCGGCGACGTTGCCGCGCACGTAGAGGCGCGCCTCGTAGAGCGAATCGCCGAGCGCGTCGCCGGCATCGCCGCACACCACCAGGCGCCCGCTCTGGGCCATGAAGGCGCTCATGTGACCGACGTCGCCGCGCACCACGATGTCGACACCCTTCATGGAAATGCCGCAGCGTGAGCTGGCGCTGCGCTCGATGATCAGGAGGCCGCCGTGGGCGGTGGCGCCGGCATACTGGGAAGCGTTGCCGGTGATGCGCACCACGCCCGACATCATGTTCTCGGCGACGCCCGGGCCGGCGTTGCCATGCACCGTCACGCGCGCGAACTTGTTCATGCCGGCGCAGTAGTAGCCGACGTGGCCCTCGATATCGACGGTCAAGGGCGCATCGAGGCCGACCGCCAGGTTGTGCAGGCCGTTGGCATTCTTGACCTGCCATGCGGCCTCGCTGTCGGTGCCATTGAAGGCATGCAGCGCGTGGTTGAGATCGCGCGTGCTGCCGTGCGCGAGGTCGAAGTGATGGACCATGTCAGTGGCTCCAACTGTAGATGCGACCGGGCGCGGGTTCCCAGCAATCCGCCTGGTCGGCGCCCGGCAGCACCGCCAGCGCGCGGTATTCGGACGCCATCGCCACCCATTGCTCGGTCTCGGCGATCACCGCCGGCTTGCAGGCGATGGGGTCGCGCAGCACCGCGAAGCCGTCGCGCGTGCCGATGGCGAAGGTGTAGAAGCCGTCGAGTTCGACGATGGCGCGATCGAGCGCCGCTTCCAGGCTGTCGCCTTCCATGAGGCGCCAGGTCAGAAAGCCGGCCGCCACCTCGCTGTCGTTGTCGGTGGTGAAATGGATGCCGCGCTTGGCGAGCTGGGTGCGCAACCGATTGTGGTTGGACAGCGAGCCATTGTGCACCAGGCACAGATCCTCACCGGTCGAGAACGGATGGGAGTGTTCGGTGGTGACGGCGCTCTCGGTCGCCATGCGCGTATGGGCGAGGGCGTGGGTGCCGACGAACTGCGAGACGCCAAAGTTGTGCGCGACCTCGGCCGGCAGGCCCTTCTGCTTGTAGATCTCGATGGTGCTGCCGGAGCTGTTGACGCGTACCGCCGGGTAGTTGGCGCGGATCCAACTGGCCAGATCGCCGCTCGCGGCATGCGCGGTCAAGATGGCGTGGTTGCCCATCAGCCACAGGCCGGTGACGCCGGGGAAGGCGTTGCGCAGTGCGTGTTCGAAATCCTGCCAGGCGAACCACGGCGCGGTCGACAGCAGGGTCAGCTTGACCTGGCCGTCGCCTACCGGGTTGCGATAGACCGCGACGCCGGCGCTGTCGGGGCCGCGGTCGGTCATTTCCAGCAGCATCGGCGCCAGGTAATGGCCGAGCTGCGATTCGAATTCAGGGGTCTTGGCGAACAGCCCGACGATGCCACACATGGTTCCTGTCCCGACCGGCCCAGCCAGTCCGTTTGAGTGAATACGCTACGCGACGCGCGGTCCGCGCCCGTGTCAGGGCCTCGGCCTGAAATTGCATGTCGGGAACAAAATTATCCTAATAGGAAAATATCGGCAAGCCCTATTCCTGTTCCCGCGCGCGGCTCAGCACCGCGATCATCCGGACCGGCAGGGCAATCAGTTCCTCGGGGCCGTGGGCCGCTTCGGAGTCGAAGAACAGCGAATCGCCGGGCTTCAAGTGGTAAGTCTTGCGTCCGTGCCGATACAGCACTTCGCCGGCCAGGAGGTAGATGAATTCGACGCCGACATGCTGGAACAGCGGGAACACTTCCGAGGCGTCGGTCAGCGTCACCAGGTAGGGCTCGACCGTCAGGTGACCGCGGATGCTGTGGCCGAGCAGGCGGTATTCATGACCGGCGCGCGTGCCGGCACGTTCGATGACCAGGCCCTCGCCGGCGCGCACGTAGGCGCAGTCGCGTTGCTCCTCGTATTTGCGGAAGAACGCGGTGACCGGCACGTTGAGCGCGGATGCGATGGCGGTGAGGGTGCTCAAGGACGGCGAACTCACGCCGCGCTCGATCTTGGACAACATGCCGACCGACAGCCCGGCCAGGCCCGCGACTTCGGCCATGGTGACGTCGAGCTGCTTGCGGAACTCGCGGATCTGGGCGCCGATGGCCTCGGCGAGACGCCGCTCGTCGGCCTTCATGGGCGACAGCCCGGGTGTTTGTTCGGTGTCGGTCATGCGCATGTCTTCCCGCAAAGGGCAGTGGAATTTATAGACGAGCGCGCCAACCCTGGCAACGACGGCGATTTCTTCTGCAGGTGCGAATTCATTCGCACACTGGAGCCGCACCGAGGCGGCCTGGCCAGGCGCTGCAATGTGCGAATGAATTCGCACCTACGGGAATACAGCTTGATCTATTTTGACTAAATAACTAGAAATGTAGTCATGAAGAAAAACTACATGCGTGCCCTGCCCAAGGCCTGGCTGCGCACCGCCGATGTTTTCATGGCGCTCGGCGACAGCCATCGGCAACGCATCCTGCTGACTTTCGACCGGCACGAGCGCCTCACCATCACGCAGATCGCTGCCGTTGCGCCCTTGTCGCGTACCGCCGTCACCCATCACGTGCGCATGCTGGAGCAGGCCGGCATCCTGGTCGCGGAGAAATGCGGGCGCGAAGTGTTTTTCCAGATCGACGCGGACTATCTCAGGCACACGCTGCAAAGCGTGATCGACTACATCGACGAAAACGTGTGAGCGCGGCGGCCGCCGCGCCGCGCGACAGCAAAGGAGCACAGGGCAATGACGGGACTGGCATTCATCTGCGGCATCGTGGTGCTGTTCATAGGCGTGCTGGCCTACGAGACCGAGGATGGCGCGGCGCGCCTGCGCGACTCGCAGCGCGGCCTGTGGCAGTGGCTCACGTCCGACAACTGGCCGGCCAAGGTCGGCGCCGCGCTGATGGTGCTGGGTATCGGCGCCTTGTTGCGCTACCTGCTCATCCACACCGACGTGCCGCCGGACGCCAAGCTTGCGGCCGGCGTGCTGATGGCGGCGCTGTTCGGTTATCTCTCGTCACGCCTGCACGGACACGCCGAGCGTCGTGGCCTGCACCTGGCGCTGGCCGGCGCGGCTGCCGGCATCGCCTACCTGACCGCCTACAGCGCTTTCGCCCTGTTCGGCTATCTCGACAACATTGCCGGACTCACGCTGCTGGTGCTGGTCTCGGTGGCGGTGGCGGTATTCGCGCTGTCGGCCGAGGCGCCCTCGATGGCGGTGCTCGGCATGCTGGGCGCCTATGCCGCGCCGGCCTTCGGCATCAACGATCCCGGGCCGCTGGTGGTGGGCGGTTATTACTTCGTGTTGAGCGTGTTGGTATTGCTGATGGTGCTGGCGCGCGGCTGGCGCATGCTCATCCATCTCAGTTTCCTGTTCACTCTCGCCGGCGCTGTGTTCTTCGGCTGGTCCGATCAGTATTACCGGCCCGAGCATTACACGGTCATGCAGCCGCTCATCTACCTGCTGGTGGCCTTGCACATCGCCATGCCGATCATCGAACGTCGGCGCGCCATCTTCGGCGGCGCGCCGCACGAAGCGCAGTGGCTGGCGCGCCTCGACCAGGGTTATTTCGTCGCGTTGCCGCTGGTGGCGGTGCTGCTCACCTACTGCGTCGCGCCGCATGTCTCGCCCGAGGCGGCGATGGGCACCCTGGGGCTTGCCCTGTTGTGGACAGTGGCCGGTGCGGTGGTGTGGAGCAACCGTCGCGAGGCGACGCGTCATGGCATCGTGGCGCTGCTGCTGGCGGCGGCGGCGCTGCTCGCGTGGTTCGACGAAGTGCCGGGCACGCTGGTGGCGCTGTTCATGATGGCGGTGTTGCTGACCATGGCGGTGCGCATGCCGCTCACCGAGGCGGTGGAGAATTTCGCGAGCTTCATGGTGACGCTGCTGGCGGCGCTGTACGTCGTGCAGTCGATGTTCCATCACGGTGACGGCGCCATCATGTTCAACGGCTGGTTCGGCCAACGCATGGTGGCGGTCGCCATCATCGCCTGGTGCGCGTGGTTGCGCAGCCGCAATGCGCCGAGCTACGGCCAGTTGCTGTACGTGATTGCCGGCGTGCTGTTTTGCGAAAGCGTCATCATCGAACTGCTGCGCTGGCACCTGCGCATCACCGCCGAGTTCGTGCACGTGCTGGCGGCCGCGCTGATCGTCACGGCGGCGTGGTACAGCGAACGCTACGCCGGTGCGTCGCGCGTGGCCGGCGGCGCAACGGTGGTGCTGTGGTTGTCGGCGTCGTGGGCGGCGGCCAATACCGCCAGCCACATGCCGTGGCTGGGCGTGGTGCTGATCGTGGTCGACGCCGCGGTGCTCGGCTACGGGGCGCGGCGCTTCGCGGGCGGCTCGCACGCGCAGGACGGCACCGCCATGAACCTGTTGTTCGCCATGCCGCTGCTGGCCGCAAGTTGGAACATCGGCTTTCATCCGCTGGTGGACGACGGCGCGGGCTTCCGGCTGCTGTGCGTGACGTCGTTCGCGGCGCTGGCAATGGTGCTGTACGCGCAGCGCCTGCCGTGGCTGGACCAGCGCTGGAGCCGCCAGGCGCTGCCGGCCATGTTCTGGTTCGGCGCCTACCTGCTCGGCGCGCTGACGCTGTGTTACATCGCGCGCGGCGCCTGGCCGGTGGCCTACGAGTGGTCGGGCCTCGCGCTGCTGGCGACCTTGTGCTGGTTGCAACGCGACCTGCCCGGCGAAGATCGGCGCGCCCTTACCACGCTGGTGGTCGGCGCGCTGGTGTTGCAGGCGCAGTTGCTGCGTTTGCTGACGCCCGAGTTCTCGCCGACGCGGGTCATGAACGTGCTGGACGTCACGGCCATGCGTCTGCCGGCGGTGCTGTCGCTGGTGTGGGCGGTGCTGGGCGCCGCGCTGGCGTGGTGGAGCAGTCGCGCCGGCAAGCGCGGTGCGTGGACCGCCGGCACCGGCCTCATGGCGGTGGCCGCCGGCAAGCTGGTGCTGCTGGACTTCGGTTCGCTGGGCGACCTTGGCAACATTCTCGCCCTGATCGCCGCCGGCGCGGTGTTCATGCTGGTGGCATGGGCGGTGCCCATGCCACCGCGCGCGCCGGCCACGCCTGCCGCGACGCCGCCGCCATCGGAACACGCCCGGGCGGGCGGCGAGGCCGATGCCTGGCGCGCGTCCGCTTCGGCGCCACCCACGGCTGCCAAGCCGCCGGTCGCACCGCTGGAATTCGGCACCTTCAATTTGCGTCCGCGCAGCAACGACACGCCGCCGCGTACGCCGCCACCGGACGACGGCGCGAAGCCTGGCTAACCTTTCTCGGAGGCCGGCGCGCGCCGCGCTATCGTGGCCACGCGCGCCTGGCTCGCACGCACCGCGTTCGCCACCGCGAGTTGCAGGGTGCGGGTGCGCAAGCCGGCGCCGCAGCGCATCCAGCTCTGCGCGAGCAGCGCGGTATCGATGACGACCTCGATGTCCGGCCGGATCGCGAACGGCCCGAGGCCGCCTACTTCGAAACCCAGCTCGGCCTCGACGCGCGGCGCGGGCAGCAGGCGCAGGGCGCGCCGATTGCAGCCCAACAGCGCGCTCAGGGCCTTGTAGTCGACCTGCGCATCATGGGCCACCGCGGCCAGCACCACGCGTGGCCCGGGCTCGATCTCGAAGGCAATGGTCTTGGCCAGGTTTTCGACGAGGTGCGGCGCGAGCGCGTGCGCTTCGTCGATGGTGCGCACCGCGGCGTGTTCGTGCACGGTGGGCCTGACGCCGCCGCGGCCGAGCAACTCGAGGATCATTTCAAAGGTGGCGGACACGCGACCGGGTTCCTGCAACGCGAATACCATAGTGTGAGCTGCCGACACACGTGCGTGTAGTCCTCGCCGCGCGTGCCGCGCTCGCCGCGACCGGCTGCCATGCGGCGCGCTCCCGTCGTACCATGGGTCATTGCTCATTCCATTGCCTTGCGAGGGGAGACACATGGCCGCGACCGATCCCAACAACCTGTGGCGCCAGCACACGCCGGGCAGCGACTGGCCGCGCTCGCCGCAGCCCACGGCCGCCAACAAGTACTTCATGGTCTCGGCCGATTGCCATGTGCAGGAACCAAACGACTTCCTGTCGGCGCGCATGGACAAGAAATTCCAGGAGCGTCTGCCCGGCATCGTGCTGGGGGGCGATGGCTCCAAGCTGCAGAAGACCGAGGGCTTCCGCCCGATCCGCATCGGCAGCTTCACGCTCGAAGGCGAGGACCTGGAGCGCAGTGAATCGGGCAAGACGCCCGAGGAACGCCTTGCCGCGCTCGACCGCGACGGCGTCGACTGCGAGATCCTGTTCCCCAACAAGGGCCTCACCATCTGGGCCACGCCCGATGTCGAATTCAGCCAGGCCATGTGCCGCGCCTACAACGACTGGGCGTGGGAAACCTTCGCCGCCTACAACGACCGCATGGCGCCCATGGCCTGCATCGCGTCGGCCGACATCGATGGCGCCATCGCCGAGGTGCAGCGCGCCGCCAAGCGCGGCTTTCGCGGTTTGTCACTGCCGTGCAAACCGGTGTGGGGGCCGCCCGATCACGAGGCCGTCAACTACAACCTGCCGCTGTTCGACCCGCTGTGGGCGGCGGTCTGCGACGCCGACCTGCCCATCACTTTCCATGTTTCCACCGGCCGTGACCCGCGCACCGCGCGCGGCAACGGCGGCGCGGTGATCAACTACGCCGTCCACTCGCTGTCGCCGACCATGGAGCCCTTGGTCAACCTGTGCGCGTCGGGCGTGGTCGAGCGTTTTCCCAAGCTCAGTTTCGGCAGCATCGAGGCCGGCATCGGCTGGGTGCCGTGGATGATGACGGCCATGGACGAGGCCTATCACAAGCATCACATGTGGGTGCGGCCGAAACTGAAGGCCCTGCCCAGTGAATACTTCCGCGCCAATGCCTTCGCGAGCTTTGGCGAGGACGCGCCGGGGCTGGACCTCATGCGCGACTACGGCTTGTCCGACAACTTCCTGTGGGCGAATGATTTCCCCCACCATGAAGGCACCTGGCCGCACTCCGCCGCCGCCATCGAACGCACCATGGGCAAGCTCGATGACGGCGAGCGCGCCAAGGTGCTGGGGCTGAACGCGGCACGCATCTTCAAGTTCGACATACCGGCGCGCTACCGCAATTTTGCCGATGTCGCCGCCGTGGCTTGAGCATGAGTCAACGCACGCTGCGGGGACGCAGCGCCGTCATCGGCATCGGCGAGACGACCTACTACAAGCGCGGTGAGTCTCCCCACGCGGAGTTCAAGCTGGCGCTCGAAGCTGTCGTCAAGGCCTGCGAGGATGCCGGCATCGCGCCGCGCGACATCGATGGCTTTGCGTCGTTCAGCAACGACCGCAGCGATCCTTCCCAACTCGCTGCCGCGCTCGGCTGTCGCGAGCTGCGCTACGCCAACATGCAGTGGGGTGGTGGCGGCGGCGGTGGCTCGGCGGCGATAGGCAACGCGGCCATGGCCATCGCCTGCGGTTCGGCCGAGTGCGTGGTGGTGTTTCGTGCGCTCGCGCAGGGCCAGCACTGGCGTTTCGGGCTCGGTCCCCAGGCCAACGGCGTCAGCGGCAACGCCGCGCATACCGTGCCCTATGGCTTGATGTCACCGGCGCAGATGTTCGCCATGAAGGTCATGCGTTTCATGCACGAACATGGCGTACGCCAGGAGGCCTTGCGCGCCATTGCGCTGGCAAGCTATCACCATGCGCAGTCCAATCCGCGCGCGGTGATGTACGGCCGGCCGCTGGACGAAGCGCGCTACGACGCTTCGCGCTGGATCACCGAACCGTTTCATCTCTACGACTGCTGCCTCGAGAACGACGGCGCGGCGGCCATGATCCTGGTCAGCGCCGAGCGCGCCAAGGATTTCAAGCACGAGCCCTGTTACGTGCTGGCGGCGGTGGCGGGCAGCCAATATCGCGCCGGCGCCGGCGTGCACAATACGCCGGACTACGCCAGCGCCTCGTTCAAGACCGTGGCGCCACGCCTGTACGCGATGGCCGGCATGGGCCCGAGCGACGTCGACGTCCTGCAGTGCTACGAGAACTTCAGTGGCGGCGTCTTGATGAGCATCGTCGAGCACGGTTTCTGCACGCCCGCCGAGTGCAATGACTATTTCACTCTCGACAACCTCACGGCGCCCGATGGCGACCTGCCGCTCAACACCAGCGGCGGCAATCTCGCCGAGTGCTACATGCATGGCTTGGGACTCAACATCGAAGCGGTGCGCCAGGTGCGCGGCACCTCGACCGCGCAAGTGCCGCGCGTGGAAGTGTCGATGGTCGCCTCCGGCCCGATGGTGACGCCTGTCAGCAGCTGCATCTTCGGCAGCGAGGCGACGATATGAGCGCGCCTTACCTCGCCGACGGCTTGCCGATACCGCTGGCCACCGAACTCGATCGACCGTTCTGGGACGGCCTGCGCCAGGAACGCTTGCTGCTGCAACGCTGCCGCGCCTGTCATCGCTTCCAATGGGGGCCGGAATGGATCTGCCACCGCTGTCAGAATTTCGATCTCGCCTACATCGAAGTGCCGCCGGAAGGGCGCATCTACAGCTATCAACGTGTATGGCATCCAGTGCATCCGGCGCTGCGGACGCAGGGGCCCTACCTCATCGCGCTGATCGAGATCCCGCATGCCGACAACGTGCGCATGGTCGGCAACCTGCTGGGCGACCCGCGGCAGGCGGTCGCGATAGGCGCGGAGGTGGAAGGCGTGTTCGAGCAGCACGCCGAGGCCGAGCCGCCGTTTGCGCTCTTGCAGTGGCAACTCGTGTAGGTGCGAATTCATTCGCACATAGTCTTGAAGGCACGGAGAGAAACATGAATGTGCGAATGAATTCGCACCTACGGGGCATCCTGCTCGCCGTGACCGTCTCGTTCGGACCTGCGGCGTACGCCGAGATCACAGCCCTCGAACTTGCCGAGACCTGCGCGCGCGCGCTGGCGCAGAACTACGTGGGTCTCGATGCCGAGGCCTGCAACTGGTACGTCGCGCCGTGCCCCGTGTGCGGGCCGGGCGCCACGCCCGAGGCCGCGTGGTGCGCGCCGGCCGGGGAACCGGTGACGACCATCGCCGCGCGCGCCGCGGCGGCGCTGCGCGCGCGGCCCGATGCCGCGCATGAGGGCGCCAAGGCAGCGGTCAAGGACATCCTCGGCCGCGCCTATCCGTGCAAGTAGTGCGCGCCTACCAGGCCGCTTCCAGCAACTCCAGCACCACCGGCGGCCCGCTGATCGGGCGCGGATTGGTTTTCACCCACAGGTCGTGCATGGACTCCTCGGCAATCTTGGGCAGCAGTTCGCGCGGCACGTTGGCATCGCGCAAACGCCCCGGCAGTCCGAGATCGGCCACCAGCTTCTGCACGATGTCGGCGGCCGGCGTGCCGGGCGCGCCCATCGCTTCGGCCAGCAGGCGCTGACGTTCGCGCGTCTGTTCGATGTTGTAGCGCAATACATGGGGCATCATCACGCACGAGGTTTCGCCGTGGGGCATGCCGGCGGTGCCGCCCAGCACGTGGCCGATGCCGTGGCTCGCGCCGAGATCGACGCCGGTCGACACGCCTTGCACCGACAACCATGAGCCGAGCTGGCATTGCAGGCGCATGTCGAGATCGTCTGGATTGGCAAGGCTGCCGCGCAGGCCGGCGGTCAACAGCCTCAAGGCATGCAGGGAGGTCGCCTCGATCGGCGGCGTGACATTGATCGAGCACCACGACTCGACGGCATGATCGACCGCGCGTATGCCGGTGGAAAACCACAGGCGCGGCGGCGTCGCCAGGGTCAGGGCCGGGTCGAGGATCACGAGGTCCGGCGCGAGGTCGGGCTGGATGTACAGTTCCTTGCGCGGCCCGCGCTCGTCGGTGACGCCGGCAAAGTGCGTGAATTCGCCGGCCGACAGCGTGGTCGGAATCATGATGTAGGGCAGCGTGGGCCCGGTGGCATCGGACGGCGCGCGCAGCGCGTCGAATTGTTCCGCGCGTTCGACCTGGTTGGCGAGGCCGAAGGCCGCGACCTTGACCGCGTCGCACACCGAGCCGCCGCCGAAGCCCACCACCGCGTCGGCATCGTGCTTGCGCAGCGCCGCCATGATGCGCAACACGTCGCCGCGCGGCGAATGCGCGCCGATGCCGGTGACGATTTCCATGCAGCGTGCGCCGAGCGCCGCCGCCACCGTCGCGCCGAGCTTGCCGGGCGCCGACAGGCTGTTGGTGGTGACCATCACCACGCGCTTGGCGCCGAACGATTCGAGCGCGGCGGGCAGCGCGGTGGCAACGGGTTTGCCGTAGACCACGGTCTGGCGCGGCGGCGGTGAGAATTGGCCGGATAGAGTCATAGCACGTCTCCCCTGATGTTGGACGGCGCGCCATCGGCGCCACCGCGTGGCCGCATTGTAACGAGGGCATCGCGTTGCGTGGGCGCGCCTGACGCTATCGATAGTGGAACTGACAGCCACACCGGGCGCGCGTTTAAGATGCCCATCCCTTGGCGAGACCGACACCATGACCGACACCCATTCCGACGCGCGGGCCGCGGCCTTTGCCGACGCCGTGGCGCTGGCCAACATACCCAGCCTGCTCATGATGCTGGTGCAGATGACCGGCGAATTGCATTGGCTGGAACCGCCGTTCCGCCCCAGCCGCGGCCGCGGCGTCACCGATCACGACAGCGGCGGTCTCGGCGAGGCCGAGCAGGCCATGGTGCGGCGCGCGGCACTGGACGCGATCCTGGCGTGGCACGCGGGACGGCCGCTTGCGATTGCCGAGCCCGATGCGGCGCTGCGCCGGCGCATGATGAGCGTGGCGGTCGCCGAGGACGTCCCAGCGGACTATGACGGCATCATCTGCGCCGAGCTGCCGCTGGCGCGGCACGATCAGCACGAACGTCTCGCGGCGCCCGCCGGTTTCGTTGCCGTCATCATCGGCGCGGGCGTGTCGGGCCTGTGCGCGGCCATCCATTTCCAGCGCGCTGGCATTGCCTTCGAGATCCTGGAGAAGAACGCCGAACTCGGCGGCGTGTGGCGCGACAACCGCTACCCGGGCGCCGGCGTCGACACGCCCAACCATCTTTATTCCTTCACCTTCGCACCCTATGACTGGAGCAAGTATTTCGCCCTGCGCGGCGAACTGAAGGAATACCTGGAACACGTCGCCGACCAGTTCGACCTGCGCCGCCACATCCGTTTCAACACCGAGGTCTCATCCGCCGCGTACGACGCGGGATCGCAGCGCTGGCGCCTCGCGGTGCGCGAGGCGGGCGGCGGCGCCACGCTGCGCGAGGCCAACGTGGTGGTGAGCGCGGTCGGCATCTTCAACCCCGCCAAGTGGCCCGACATCGCCGGCCTCGAGCGCTTCCAGGGGCCGTGCTTTCACACCGCCGAATGGCGTGACGATGTCGACTTGCATGGCAAGCGCGTCGCCATCATCGGCAACGGCGCAAGCTGCATGCAGACCGCGCCCGCCATCCAGGACCAGGTCGGCTCGCTCACCATCTTTCAACGCTCGCCGCACTGGGTGGCGCCCAATGCGCAGTTCGGCAAGGCCATCCCCGCGCCGCTGCGCATGCTGTTGAAGGAAGTGCCGCTGTACCGCGCGTGGTACCGCTTGCGTCTCGGCTGGACCTATGGCGATCAGATCTTCAACGCCCTGCACAAGGACCCGGCCTGGCCGCATCCCGAGCGCGCGCTCAACCAGGCCAACGATGGACACCGCGCCTATTTCACCCAGTACGTCAAAGCCGAACTCGGCGATCGCGAGGACCTGCTGGACAAGGTGCTGCCCAAGTATCCGCCGTTCGGCAAGCGCATGCTGATGGACAATGGCTGGTACCGCATGCTGCGCAACCCCAAGGTCACGCTGGTCGACACTCCCATCACCGAAGTTCGCGAGGGTGGCGTGGTCACCGCCGATGGCAACGAGTTCCCAGCCGACGTGCTGGTGATCGCAACCGGCTTCGACGTGCTGCGTTTCATGACCGCGTTCGAAGTGCGCGGTCGCAGCGGGCGTAGCTTGCGCGAAGCGTGGGGCGACGATGACGCGCGCGCCTATCTCGGCGCCGTGATGCCGGACTTCCCGAATTTCTTCTGCCTGTACGGGCCCAACCTGCAGGCCGGCCACGGCGGCAGCCTCATCTTCATGATCGAAATGCAGATGCGCTTCATCATGGACGCGCTGAAGAAAATGCTCGAAGGTGGGTTCGGCGCGCTGGAGATCCGTCCGGAAGTGCACGACGCCTACAATGCCGACATCGATCGCCTGCACGAAGACATGGTGTGGACCCATCCGGGCATGACCACCTATTACCGCAATTCGCGCGGTCGCATCGTGGTCAATTCACCGTATCGCAATGCCGAGTTCTTCGAGATGTCGCGCGTGGCCAAGCTCGAGGATTTCCTTACCGAGCCCCGCGCCCTGTAGATGCGAATTCATTCGCACGCGGAACCATCCAATGTGCGAATGAATTCGCACCCACAGTAGAGAACAAAGCCATGAGCACACTCGCAGGCAAACGCATCGTCATCACCGGCTCGTCGCGCGGCCTCGGCCGGGGCTTCGCCCTGGAAATGGCCAAGGCCGGCGCGCGCGTCGTCATCAACGGCACCCAGGCCGAGGCGCTGGCGGCGACCGAGAGCGCGATACGCGAGGCCGGCGGCACGGTCACGGCGGTGCGCGGCTCGGTGGCACAGGCGGCGGTGTGCAGCCAACTCATCCAGGCCTGTGTCGACGCCTACGGCGGCATCGACGTGCTCATCAATAATGCCGGCCAGGTGCGCGACCGCACGCTGTTCAAGATGAGCGACGAGGATTTCGACGAGGTCATCGCCGTGCACCTGCGCGGCACCTTCCTGTGCTCGCGCCAGGCCGCCATCGCCATGCGCGAGCAGGGCGGCGGTCACATCATCAACGTGGTGTCGAACTCGGGCCTGTCGGGCGGCTTCGGGCAGAGCAATTACGCCGCCGCCAAGGCCGGCATGATGGGCCTGTTGCACACCTGGGTGCTGGAGCTGGCGCGCTACGGCATCCGCTGCAACGCGTTCTGGCCGATAGCCGAAACCGACATGACGCAGGTGGTGTTCGAGCGCGCCGCCAAGGATGCCAGCGCCACGGGCAAGCAGGCGCCGAGCCCGGCCGCGCTCGGTTTCGGCACGCCGGTGGAAGTGGCACAGGGCATGGTGTGGCTGGCCAGCGAGCACGCCGCCAGGTTCAACGGCCAGTGCTTCACCTTCAATGGCCGCAAGACCGCGCTGTGGACTCACCCGACCGAGATCAACGAAAGCTTCAAGGCCACGCCTTGGAGCGTCGCCGAGTTGGCCGCGCACTACGACGCCATCGTACCGGTGCCGGTCTACCAGCCGCGTTTCGTCGAGTAGTCGGCGCGGCCCTGCATTATCATGGCCCATCACCAACCGCGGGAGATCTCCATGGGCCAGTCACTCACCGATGCCGCCAACGTCATCCTGATCGAGACCGTCAGTCGCGCCGGCGGCGCGCCGGGCGTGGTGGCGATGGCCACCGATCGCAAGGGCAACATCTACGAGGGGGCGGCCGGCGTGCGCGAGCTCGGCAAGCCGCAGGCCATGACCACCGATACCGTGATGTTCCTTGCCTCCTGCACCAAGGCGCTGACCGGCGTGGCGGTCATGCAGCTGGTCGAAGAGGGCAAGCTCAAGCTCGACGACCCGGCCGGCAAGTACGTGCCGGAGATCGACGCCATCCAGGTGCTGGACGGTTTCGATGCCAATGGTGAAGCGCGCCTGCGCAAAGCGCGCACGCCGATCACCATCGATCACCTGATGCTGCACACCGCTGGCTTCTGTTACGACTTCTTCAGCGCCGACCTGTTGCGCTATCGCACCGCGCGCAATATCCCCTCGGTGTTGGGCTGTACCTTCGCGTCCATCCAGGACGTGCTGCTGCACGATCCCGGCGAACGCTGGACCTATGGCAACAACATCGACTGGCTGGGACGCATCGTCGAAGTGTTGCGCGGCAAGCGCCTCGGTGAAGTGTTGCGCGAACGGGTATTCGCGCCGCTGGGCATGCAGGACATCGCTTTCAACATGACGCCGTCCATGCGTGCGCGCCTCGCCAGCCTGCATCAACGGGTGGCCGACGGTCAGCTCACCGCCCATCCCGAGATCGTGCTGCCGCAGCCGCCCGACATGGACATGGGCGGCGCCGGCCTCTACGCCACCATCGGCGAATACATGAAATTCATCCGCATGGTGTTGAACGATGGCGCCGGCGCCGAGGGCCGCGTGCTGAAGGCCGAGACCGTCGCGAAGATGGCGAGCAATGGTCTCGGCTCACTGACGAGCGGCGCGTGGACCAGCTCCAATCCCTTCTATGCCAACAGCGGCGATTTCTTCCCGGGGCTGCGCAAGAGCTGGTCCTATACCTTCCAGGTGCTGGAAGAAGACGCGCCCACCGGCCGACCGGCCGGCGCGCTATCGTGGGCGGGGCTGGCCAACACCTACTACTGGATAGACCGCAAGAACGGCGTGGGCGGCATGTGGGGCACCCAGATCCTGCCGTTCCAGGACATCGGGTCCTACCCCGGCTTCGTGGAATTCGAGACCGCGGTATATCGCTCGCTGAAATCGTAGGTACGAATTCGCTCGCGTGTCGCGGCATGTGCGCCGCGACACGCGAGCGATTTAAATCGCACCACCAGCAGACGCCGGAGGGCTATTTCCCTTTCATCATCGTCATCGCCTTGTGCGCGGTCTGGCAGCGCTCGCCATCGGCGCCTTCCTCCTTGCACTGGCCGGCGTACTTGCCGAGCTTGTCGCGCATGCCCATGCAGCGCTTGGCTTCCTCGCCTTCGGCCTTGCAGTGCATCGCGTAGGCGATATCGAGATCGTCCTTGCCGGCGGCCTTGGCCGCGGCGGCCGCGGGCGCGGCCTTGGCGGCGGGGGCGGGACTGGCGATGCCGGGTTGCTCGGCAAGTTTGTGCGCCTTTACCACCTCGCGCGCCTGCATGCAGTGCTTGCCATCATCTCCTTCGGCTTTGCAGTGCATGGAATATTTCACGAGCTCGCGGCGCGCATCCAGGCACTTGGCGCCCTCGGCGCCTTCGGCCTTGCAGCCGACAGCGTATTTCATGGACTCCATGCCGTCTTCGGCGCGCGCCGTGCCAGCCACGAGCAGCAGGGCGCTGATGCCCGCGGATACCAGTATCGAGCACTTCTTGAAGCTCATCGGTCTCGTCTCCCCTTGCGTCTTTTGAATGGCGCCGCCGCGCGTCGCGCCGCGACCCTTGTCCATCCATAGTGGTCGGCGCGGCGGCAATAGTCCAGGCGCCACGCCGGCGTCAGTCGTCGGCGGGATTGGGACGGAACGGCGCCGCCAGCGGCTCGCCGATGAATATGCCCTGGCCGGGCATGGCGACACTCTTCCAGTAGGCCTCGATGAGGGTTTCACCGCGCAGGTAACCGTCTACCAGGATCACGGGATCGGGAAATTTCTGCGGAAAGTTGCACGGCTCCTGTACCGTGCCATAGCTGCCGGTGGCGCCGGCTTCCAACCAGCGCAGCGCCGACATCTGGCTGCTGTCGGTCAGCATGCCGCCGAATGACGTCAGGTGATCGGCCACCGCGCCCGGTTTGAAGCCGAGCGTCTCGAGACCGGCGACCTTGGCGCGGCCGGTGAAATAGAACAGCACGTCGCGCGCGCCGTACAGCACGTCCTGGCGCAGGATGCTGACCGCGACCCGCTTGCCCAGCACATGCTTGACCGCCGGGTAGTCCATTGCGCGCACGTTGCGCGCCTTGTCGCTGGTCGACATCAGGTAGGCGCGTCCCGTGGGCAGGCTGCCATCGGCGCGCACGCCTCTGTCGATCAACGCCACCGCGTCCTCGAAATCGCGCGCGGCAATGCTCATGGTCGGGCGCATGCCGAACTCGGTGTAAGGCTCGCGACTCGTGGCATTGAACATCGGACTCAACTCGGTCGGCTTGCAGCCGCTCGCGCAGTAGGCGCGATTGAAGCCGAAGGCGAAGGCTGCGGTGATCGACATGCACTCGACGCGGTAGGGCGCGGCCCAGGTCAGGGCGTAGGCCTGCACGCTGGAGGCGGTCTGTCGTTCGACTTGCGCCTTCAGAGTCTTGAATTCGCCCTCCGACATGGTGGTCGAGCCCGGCTCGAAACGGATCTTGATGATGTTGGAGAGCGGCAGGTGACGGCGCACCACGTAGTACTCACCGATCGCGTAGCTGACCGGGTCGTTCATGTTGATGATGACGGCGAGCTGCGAGACGTCGATGGCGACGGCCGGCCGCGCCGCGGCCAAGGCGAGCAGCAGTAGCAGTGCGCGCCACGGCCAGGCGCGGGGTGGTCGTTGAGGCCGTTGCGTACGCGTGGATGACTTCATGAGACGGGTCAGGGCGGTGTGGAGCGGCGGCCCGCGACGGTGTGCGTCATGTTGGCGCCGCCGGCCCGTCGCGTCGACGCGCAGGATAAACCATGGCCGCGCCCCACCATAGCGTGTAGCGCGGCGGGGCGGCGGTAGGCCATGATCGCGCCTGACCCTCGCTGCCTGTCAGCGCGCCGGTCAGCGCGACGACGAGTCGCCGAGAGCCGACTTCCCACCAGCGATTGCACGACGCACCGAGGCCTGCCGCGTGACCCGATTGACCGACTACACCCGCTACGCGGACGCCCACCGCCATTATTCCAAGCAGGCGCTGTGGGAACTGTTCGACGGCGACAAGGACGCGCTCAACATCGCCCACGAGTGCGTCGATCGTCATGCCGGTCAAGGTATCGAGGGCGACGTGGCCGTTCGCGTGGCCCATGCCGACGGTCGTGACGAGGTCATCACTTTCACTGAACTCGCGGCCTTGAGCGGGCGCGTGGCGAGCTACTTCGTGGCGCGCGGCGTCAAGCCCGGCGAGCGCGTGGCGATGATGCTGGAACCGTCGCTGGCGTTCTACGCGGCCTTGTTCGGCGCCATGAAGATGGGCGCGGTGGCGGTGCCGCTGTTCACGCTGTTCGGGCCGGAAGGACTGCGCCTGCGCATGGCCGACTGCAATCCCGCGCTGCTGCTGCTGGCGCCGGACAAGCAGGATCTCGCGGCCGAGGCCGGCGCCGAGGTGGTGATGGCCGACGACGCGTGGCTGGCCCATGTCGCGCGCCTGCCGGTGCGCGCCCCGATCGCGAGTCGCGCCGATGACATGGCGCTCTACCAGTACACCTCCGGCACCACGCGCGAACTGCCCGAAGCGGTCAAGCACCGTCACCGCGCCATCGTCACGGTGGCCATCGCCGCGCTCTACGCGACCGGCGTGCGGCCCGGCGATCGCTACATGTGTCCGTCGTCGCCGGCCTGGGGCCATGGCCTGTGGCATGGCACGCTCGCGCCACTCGGCCTCGGCGTCAGCATCGCGGCCTATGCCGGCAAGTTCGACGCCGAACGGCTGCTCGAGGCCATCGCCGATTACCGCATCACCAACCTGTCGGCGGCCGCCACCCACTATCGCCTGATGAAGAACAGCGGCGCCGCCGCGCGTCATCGCTACGCGTTGAAGAAACTGACCTTCACCGGCGAGCCGATAGACAGCGCCACCGCCGCGTGGGCCGAACAGACCTTCGGCTCGCCGGTGTGCAGCATCTATGGCACCACGGAAGTCGGCGTGATCATCGCCAACTATCCCGGCGCCGACGACTTGCCGGTCAAGCCGGGCGCGCTCGGCAAGGCGGTGCCGGGCGTGGAAGTGGCCGTTCTCGATCGCGCCGGCCAGCCCTGCGCGCCGGGCGCGATCGGCGAGATCATGCTGCGCCGGGGCGACGGCTGGTTTCCGACCAAGGATCTCGGTCATATCGACGAAGACGGTTACTTCTATCACAACGGCCGCGCCGACGACGTCATCATCTCGGCCGGCTGGACCATGAGCGCGGTCGAGATCGAAGACACCCTGCTCAAGCATCCGGACGTCGCCGAGTGCGCCGCCATCGGCGTGCCCGATGCCACCCGTGGCCAGGTGGTGAAGGCCTACGTGGTGTCGCCGCGCGCGGCGTCGGACGCCTTCATCACCGAGATTCAACAGTTCGCGCAACAGCGCCTGAGTCGTCACGAGTATCCGCGCCAGGTGGAGTTCGTCAGCGAACTGCCCAAGACCCCGGCCGGCAAGGTCAATCGCAACGTGCTGCGCGCACGTGTGCAGGAAAAATCCTGAGGAGCGTATTTCCCATGAGTACAAAGCAGGCGCGCGAGGAATTTCCGCGCATCACCGACCAGGGCCTCGACGATCTCAAGCGCCGCATCAACGTACGCATCGCGCAGGAGCCGGAGCCGTGGTGCTTCGAGGCGACGCGCGACAACATCCGTCACTACGCGCACGGCATCGGCGATGACAACCCGCTGTGGTGTGACCCGGAGTACGCCCGCACCACTGCCCACGGCGGCATCATCGCCTGTCCGTCGTTCCTGTTCGCCTGTTCGCGCATCGCCTCCGGCTATGTCGGCGGCCTGCCGGGCATCCACGCGATGTGGGCCGGCGCCAACTGGACCTGGCACAAGCCGACGCGGCGCAACGACGCGGTCTCGACCGAATCGTATTTGAAAGATCTCGTGATCCACGAAACCCGTTTCGCCGGCCGTGCCGTGCAGCAGATTTACCATGTCGATTTCTTCAACCAGGACGGCGACAGGCTGGCCGAGGTCGACAGCTGGTGCTTCCGCACCGAGCGCGACACCGCGCGCGAGCAGGGCACCAAGTACACCGAGGTCAAGGCGCGCCCCGACAAGCGCTGGAGCGATGAGGAACTGGCCGAGGTCTATCGCACCTACGCGCGCGAGGAAGTGCGCGGTGCGACGAAGCGTTACTGGCAGGATGTCGAAGTCGGCGAGCGTCTGCCGACCCTCGCCAAGGGACCGATGACGGTGACCGGCTTCATCGCCTACGCGCAGGGCTGGGGCGGCCTCTACATCCGCGCCAACAAGCTGGCGTGGCGCATGATCCACGCCCACCCCGGGCTCGGTATCGCCAATCGCTTCAACATCCCCGATTGCCCCGAGCGCGTGCACTGGGAACCGGAGTTCGCGCTCAAGGTCGGCGCGCCGGGCGCCTACGACTACGGCCCCGAGCGCTGCTCGTGGCTGACCCATCACCTCACCAACTGGATGGGAGACGACGGCTTCCTGGTGGCATCAATGAGCAAGATCCGCCGTCACAATCCCGAAGGCGACGTCTTGATGTTCAACGGCGAGGTGACGCGCAAGTTCGTCGACGATGCCGGCCGCCACTGCGTCGAAATCGCCCAGCGCGCCGCCAACCAGGACGACGAGGATTCGATCCTGGGCACGGGGGTGGTGGCCCTGCCTGTGCGACCGTGACCGTGCCAGCGCTCCTTTGTGGGTCAGACTTCAGTCTGACATCGATCTGATTGCGAAAGCGTCCGGGAGCGCCATTCATCGACGGGGAATGTCAGGCTGAAGCCTGACCCACAGAGGTGCCACGATTGCGACCTGGATCGCAGTCGTGGCGAACGTTCCAACCCAAGCCGCGCACCCCGTCGCAAAATCGCCCGCCCGGCCCCAAAGTATTGGCGGGCGACGGCCGCTACACCCTGTGTTCCGTTCACAGGATGCCGCCATGGCCACGCCCGCCGCCAAGATTCCCTTGCAGACCCAGGCCACCGAGCCGACTTACGTGTTCGGCGCCGACATGAGCGGCGATTTCTCGCAAGGATCGGCGGCGGTGGCGGCACGCCTGTTCGGCGCCGACACCGATGTCGGCGTCGGTGCCAGCGGCAATGCCTACGCCATCCCTTATCGCAATAGCGACGGCGAGATGCTGAGTTTCGGCGCGCTCGGTCCGCACATCGCGAGCTTCCTTTCCTATGCCCGCGCCCATCCCGAAGAGAGCTTCATGGTGGCGCGTTTCGGCTGCGAGCCGGGCGCCAGCGACGATGCGACCATGGTGCGCCACTTCAGCCACTTGCCGCCCAATTGCCAGTTGCCGGGCGTGTGGATGCGCCACATCGATCCGAAGATGGGCGTGCGCCTGATGGTGTTCGATCCCTTCGCGCGTTTCAAAGATCCCTATTGGCAGGACAAGCTCAAACGTTACCTGTCCTTGAATGCCGCCACTTGCAACGGTGCGCGGGTGGAACTGGTGAGCGTGGGCGCGGCGCGCGCCATCGTCGCCAATGACATGGCGGCCAAGAGTCTCGGACTCAAGCACCGCGTGTTCGGCGCCAACGAGGGCTTGTTCGGCGCGGACGCGGCGTCCGCCGCCGAAATGAAGGCGATGTGGTACTCGACGCACTTCCTGTCGCTGTGCGATTTTCGCCAGACCGTGCAGCCGCAACAGTTCCGCGTCACCGCCGAAGCGATACGCGCGGGGCTGACGGTCGACCAGTTGGAAGTGGAAGCCTGACAGCGCGAGGTAATTCCAGGCCTCCGTAGGTGCGAATTCATTCGCACATTCCAATGTCAGACTGAAGTCTGACCCACAAAAAACTGCACTTCCGACCGTGGGTCAGACTTCAGTCTGACGCTCTACGCGCCGTTGAGCGGCGCCGGAGCGCGTAGCGCAGAGTCGTCCGCTCCAACGGCTGGTTAGGTCTCACGCCCCGTGCTCGCACTTCGAAGTGGAGCGCGAGTACGCAACCACATTCTTTCCACTTGTTCGGTCATGTTCTTCGGAATTAGCTCGATGGAGGGGTTCGCGTTCGCATAGACACGAAATAGCTCGTCGGCAAACGCCTGGCCAATTTCTTGGACTTCTGAGAAGTCGAGAATCACCGATCGAAACCGATCGAATCTAGCAATGAGCCGCTTTGCTTGGGATCTTGAGACTAGCTGCTCTTCTCCATATTTGGCCAATCTCATCGGAACGATTGTCTTGGAGAAGTCGTATTCGTCGGGGGCATGAGTGAACTGATCGTAGATTTCAGATACCGTCCGAGTGCTTCCCAACGAAATGTACATAAACACGGCGGTGCCGTTCTCAAAGAGATTCTTCTTTTCCTCTAACCAATCGTGCGTGCGAGCGCTATCGTGATTGAACTGAAGTCCGTTGGCTTCGATTTCAAATCCATCGAACATTTTCGACGTGAAGAAAACTCTCTCGCCACTATGCTTGGTTGGATCCGTCGTAAGCTTTCCTTTAGCCAGTTCAAACAATGCCTGTCTCATATCGGGCAATCCGAGGGCTTCGGTGATCTTCGCGAAAATCCCGACCCCGTCGTCAGAGATGATTATCGTTAGGGCCTCTTCGTCCTGCGAGACCCAAGCGAAGACTGATTTCCCACCAGAGTGGTCTATCGCATTGTTCACCATTTCTGTGAAGCCGTGACTTGCGATGCTTGCGAGATTCACTGGGAGGCTGAGGTATGGGCGGAAGTCGTTTTGCCACGCGATGTGCTCTTCCAAACCAGTGAGGGCATAGAGCCGTGATACTCGCCTTTTGTACCCTGGCGAAAAGACGGGATGGGTAGAAGGGCCGCTTCTGGCGATCCACCCCTCCGTTTCAAGCCGCTGAATGTACTTGTTCGCCGCTACCCGGGAGATTCCGAATCGCTCGGCGTAGTGGCGTGTTAGGTCTCGCGGATGCGCAGCGACGTCACGAGTGACCGTTTGGACTATATCGGTAAATTTGGAAGGCTTGGCCATGAGGCGATTGATAACTCACCTCGGTGGCTTTGTAAAGTTAAGTAGGCGGCTTTGTAAGCTTTGTCGGAGGTGTCCCGGCTCTGTGTGTTCCCCCGTGAGACCTAACGCGCCATGAACTCCACCACCGCGCGACACAAGGCGCTGTCCTTGTCCTCGAAACCGCCGATGGCGGTCAGGTGATTCTTGCCCGGCTGGGCGAACTCTTCGGCTTCATGTCCGCGGGCCCGCCACGCCGCCACGTAGTCGGCGGACTGGCGATGGAATTCACTCGATTCGTCACCGCCCAGCGTCACCAGCAGCGGTGGCGCGGCGTGGGTGGGAATATGGAACAGCGGGCTCTGGCGCTCGATGAGATCGGCGTCGAGCTGCAGCTTGGGCTGCAGCCATGAGTGACGGAAGGGGCGCAGGTCGAACAAGCCGCTGATCGGGATGCCGCCCTTGATGAGGTCGGCCGGCAAGCCGTAGTCGCCTGCCCAGTCGGTCGCGACCAGCATGCCCACCTGGTGGCCGCCGGCCGAATGGCCGGCCACGTACAGGCGTTGCGGGTCGCCGTTGTAACGCGCGATGTTGTTGGCTATCCAGGCCACCGCCGCGCGGCTCTGGCGCGTGATCTCGGCCAGCGTCACCTTCGGGCACAGCGAGTAGTTCGACACCACCACCGTCACGTCATGCGCGACCAGGCCGCGCGCCACCAGCGAGAATTCCTTGCTGGACAGGATGCGCCAATAGCCGCCATGCACGAACAGCAGCACCGGCGCATCGGCGCGGCGCGCCGGAAAGATATCCAGGGTTTCATCGCGCGTCGGGCCGAAGGGCACGTCCAGCACGCAGTCGAGATCGGCGCGCGCCTTGGCGCTGCCGCCGACGAACCATTCGACATAGGGGCGCATGTCGCCGACCGCCGCCTCGATGTTGTACTGCTGGTCTATCTCTTCCTGGCTGACGAAATCGCGGTAGAGCTTCACGACCGAACCTCGATGAACGATGAAGTGGAGAAGGTTGAGAGACCGTCGAAGCGATCGATTGATCGCTCCGACGGCGGCGGCGCTTACTTGCGGAAGGCCGGGATGACGTCCTTGGCGAACATCTCCATGCTGGAGCGGATGAGATGCGGCGCGAGGCCGGACATCGCCATGCCGCACACCAGGTGCGTGACGCGACCGCGCTTGACGTAGTCGGCGATCATGTCGCGCACGTCGGACGGCGTGCCGACCATGGCCGGTTCGCCGAACACGTCGAACTGCTGCTTCTTGATGATTTCATCAACGCTCGGAATGCCGATGATGGCGGCATCGTCGCCGGGCTTGTCGTTGGCTTCGGCAAACCACTTCGCGTAGCAGCTGGCGGTGTAGTGCAGCGACTGCGCGCAGGTTTCCCAGGCCTGGTCGCGGCTCTTGGCCACGTGCACCCAGCGCAGCTGCGCGGTCGAGTATTCCTGCGGATTGCGGCCGGCCGCGACCAGGCAGTTGTCGTAATGCTCGACCAGCGCCGGCGGACCGACCACCTGGAAGTGGAAGCCCATCTTGGCGGCGCGCTCGATGGCCTTGGGCGCGATGGCGCCGATCCAGATCGGCGGGTGGGGCTGCTGCAGGGCCGGCGGCACGATGCGGATCTTGTTCAAGTGGCTGAACTTGCCGTCGAAGGTCACTTCCTCGTCGGACAACAGGCGCTGGATGAGGGCGATGCCTTCATTCAGACGCGCGCCACGCTCGGTGTGCGAAATGCCCTGGTCGGCGAATTCCTGGCGGCGATAGCCCAAGCCCACGCCGAGATCGAAGCGGCCGTTGGACATCAGGTCGACCGTCGCGGTGTCCTCGGCGACGCGCACCGGGTTATGCAGCGGCAGCAGGATCAGGAAGGTGCCGATGCGGATGCGCGAGGTGCGGGTGGCGATGCCGGCGGCTATCGGCAGCAGCGACGGCGAATAACCGTCATCGACGAAATGGTGCTCGGTCAGCCACGCGTTGTCATAGCCCATGGCCTCGGAATCGACGATCAGGTCGAGGTGGCTGCGATACAAGTCCTGCCACGGCACGCGGTTGAAACTGGGATTGCGGAAAGGCCATAGCAGGCCGAAACGTAGGTTCATTGTGGACCTCCTTCTCGTTTTTTGCGGCGGCGGTTGCCCGCGACCGATGGGGAATTTCGAGCGCACGCCGCGCGGCGCGGCGGCCCCGCAGTGTGATTCATCAGGCCGCGCCCGCCAACCGCTTTTCGAGCTCGCGGGCGTCGTCGTGCCAAATGGGGTCGGTGCGCAGGTCAATCTGCGCGCCGCGCGCCAGCGCCTCGCGCCATGGCAGCGGGCTCGGCAGCAGGCACAGCGCCAGCACGTAGCGTGGGCCGCGGCTCGGCGTGATGCCGCTGTGCAGGACGCGCGCCGGCTGGAACAGCACCGCGTCGCCGGCCCGCGGATGGTGGTCGTAGGCACTGAGTTCGGCGCCGCTCATGCGCGCCAGTTCGGCGAGCGAATCGGTGCGCCGACGGCCGCGCGCGAACATGTAGCCGGTGCGCGCCACGCGCGCGCTGGCGGCCAGATCGAGATACGACGTGCCGCCGCCGTGCTCGCTGTAGTCGTTGAGATAGACCAGCAGTTTCAAATGCGCATGCGGGCCCTTGTCGCAATGCCAGCGGAACGACACCGAGGCCGGCTCGTGGCTCGGCGAGGTGCGCGACAAGGCGTACCAGTAGACCATGTACTCGCTGCCGAAGAAGGCCAGGCACTGGCGGTCGACAGCGTCGGTGAGCGACGCTTCCAGCAGGCGCCGCACCAGCGCCGGGTCGCCGAGGTCGTAGCCTTCGAGCTTGGCCGAATCGCGTTTCAGGCGCTCGACGTCCTGGTCGCGACTCACCGCCGCCAGGAGATCGGCGGCGGCCGCCGCGCTCATCACCGGCAGGGTCGTGAAGCCCTGCGTGACCACCGCCGCCTGTGCACGGTCTTCAGGCAGCGCGCGTGCCAGGCGCGCGCGACAATGATCCTGCCAGGCGGCGAAGCCGCGCACGCGATCGAATTCGTCGAACACCCGCGCGACGCGCTGCGGATCGAGATCGGGCTCGAACCAGCGCTTCAACTTGCGCAGCAGGATGCCGGGCCCATGGCGATTCAATGGAATCAAGGTTCGCCCTCCGTCACGCCCGCCTCAGGGCAGGCCGAACACCCATAACACACCGCCCTGCGGCACTTGGGTGTGGGTGCCGAAAGCCTTGTCGAGGAAATCCTGCTTGCGCTGCGCGTCGACGCCCCAGCCCGATTGCACGGCCACGTACTGC